>BJFW01000005.1:0-10793 GCA_014190095.1 Actinomycetes bacterium
GGTTCAATTCTTATCTGATCATTCTCTGTTGCTTGAACAACCGTTATCTTCACGCCGTCTACCGTGAAACTTTGGCCCTCACGCATGAATTCAAGCGAATGTGGAGCCGCAGGAATGAGATATTTACCTGTTGATGGCCCTTGATCCCAAACAGTGTCCAAACGTGTATCGACACGCATCACTGATACACCTGCTGTGCCAGATGGCCAGCGTTGCGACCACTTATCTTTGCGATGAGACTCAATAATTAGAGCTTCATAGTCTGACAGTTTTACAATCACAGCCCGCAACCCGGATTGCTCACGCTCCAACGGAACTAATGCAAGCGTTTGAGATTTTAGATTGTTTCGTGAGACACAGTAAAGACTTTCCTGATTCATCCATCCAAAGGTCATTGCGTCCCATGCATTCAGGGTTGCGCCAGCCGCACCAGTGTTCCAAAACAAACCGATATTTGCATTCTTGGGTGAATGACCAAGTGCACCGTGGGAATGCAGAGTTTCGTGCACAAAGTGTTGCCAAATAGGGGTTTTAGCACGATACGAATCGCTGCCATTTGAAAAAACCCCAGGAAATGCGCGATACGCAAATCCTTCATCAATTTTTGTGACTGCCTTTGGAATTACTACCCAAACGGACACGACGCCACTTGTATCAACAACGCTTGCTGCAAGTGAACGGTAAATATTGGCTATATCTACTTCTGGCATCAGCTGAATTCCTGTTTTACCGGGATGCAACCAGAAGAAATGTTCCGATGTTTTTGGCGCACGGACCCACCTATCGGCAATCCGCAGGTTGTACTTCACATTGCCCTGCGAAAACCACGAGTACCACTCGGCGGCTTTCTTCATTTCAGCAATGCCATCGACGAGTTCTGCTGACCCGCCCACTACATCTGGAAAATCGACGAACACAACTGCAACATCTAATGCGCCTTTATTTGTAAAGCCATGGTTTGCAATTGCGGGGTACGTGATGGCTTGCCAATCACCTGCAAACTTAACTGTTCGTGCATCTGGTAGGCGGCAGTTTTGCAGCGGTTCAGGAGAAGAAGGATTGACCCGCAACAATTCTGCGCCAGTAGTTTGCACCGATGGTGAGGTTGAAATTTTCGCCTTTGCTTTCTTCACCCACTTCAAGGAATTTCCTACTCGGGTACAAGTGAACGCAACGCCTTTGGTTTTTTGAGTTATCCCAACTTTTGAGCATCGTCCTCCGTTAGATGCGGCATCTACTGAAGCAACAGGCAATGTGGAAACTGCAATCAAGCAAATGGCGACTGCACCTAGGGCTCTTCTTCGCATATTTCGATACCTCAGTTCTTCCGTCGTATCGCGTAACCAACCGGACATACAGGTTTGACACCAGTGACCCTCCTGACCGTTTTACCTCTAACGCAAACAATCGACTTTCGACGTACAGTTGGCGCTACTACTCCTCCCTTCCCAGGCGGAGTTGACACAACCGACGTAGTTGTTGTTGAGGTAGTTGGAGAAGACTCAAGGAGCTCAGTTGACGAAATCCTGATCGTGTCGCGAACTCCAGAGCGCAGGACTTTGATAAACAAGTTCTCGTATTTCAGCACCTGTCCTTCTGTCAACAGTGCATCAAAATAGGGCGGATTAGTCCCTCCGAGATTTACCGATAACAGATTGTTTCTCTTAATCGGGATAATTGGAATCTCTCCGTGCCCAAGTCCCGTATCGACCTCATACACGAGGACTCCTTCATCAATAACATTGTTCTGCAAATTGAATTTTGTTTCACGCCGTGATTCGATAACCAGTGCCCGCTTGTCCGAGAACTTAATAATGACCGCTTTCTTGCCCGATGATGACGTCTCCAGGGGGACAAGATCGGTCTGAAGTTCGCCAAAATCAGAAACTTGTCTGCACAATATTTGTGACTCTGAAGCCCAACCTCGAACCCACCGCAACCACATATTGATAGATCGAGATGGGCCATCCTGATTAGCCATTAAATCCCATCCATGAAATGGCCCAGGCGCATCGAAGTTGCGAATATTTTTGGTAGTTCTACTCCACGGCTGCGCATAGAGATCGGGCAAGTGAAAAGCGTGTCCTAATTCGTGAGCCCAGTACGACCATTCTGGCCGGATCGTATTCCCAAAATATGTTCCAGCCATCACGAAGTTGTATAAATCACTCTCTTGAGTTTGCAGCAGTGATGAAATTTTCATTGGATACATGAGTTGAATTCCCCCACGATTTTTACTGCCTGGGGGGAGAACGAACACAACACTGTGAACCCCAGTGAAATCGACGATGGGGTCAACTGCAGCTAGCACGCGCTTTGCAAATTCGGTTTCGTCGTTAGTTCCTTTCATATTTTCAAGTTCATTTTGTGTTCCAGGAATCAGAATGCTGGATTCAGTCACCACCCATTGAAACTTCACCCTTGATTCAGTCTGCAAAGAAAAATATTCAACGAACGTTGCCATGTCCTCGCGAACTCGTCCAAGTGGATCCGCCTCAGCCGGTAAATCCTCGTAATGAACAGGAATGATGGCGATCGAAAACGTTCCAGAACTCGGAAAATTCTGTGAGATCGCAGGAAACCCCGTGAATAGGTGGCCATTAAGTTGACGTGGATAACTTGATTCCTGAAGCCGACAAATCTCATTTGGATCTGAACCGATTGTTGGGCTGACGAAACTTGGCAGACCAATTGATGCGAACAGTGCAACTAAAATGACGTTGCTTAATCGACGCAACATGCAATTATTCTCTTTTGCGGTTTAGTGAAGGCAGGAAAATTTGGAAACGGATCCTTCGCCACGATTACTCCCTCGGGATCGCAGAAATACCGACGTTTATGACGCTTATTCAAAAAACCACAACTTGAACATTCAACATCCCCAGGGGGCCAGTCAGTAAACAAAAGGTCTGGTTCATCAAATGGACTCCAGTTCGAGGTCAACGCGACGCGAGCATTTCCATTTGTATCAACTGAAACATAAGCCCAACATCGCTCACAAATAAGTTGCGTGACGAGATTTAATGGGACTCTGTACGAGCACACCTCTGCCGTGCGACTCGAAAAATGATTCGTCAATTGATTCAGCTTCAAATTAATTTTCTTGACTAGTTGCTCAGGTTCATGATCCGAACACCATGGTCCAGGATTGATTGTGTCATCAAGGTGGTCCAAAAGTTGGCATACCTCCCGAATGAGATTTTGCACCGTGAGGTTCTGGGGATCTGGCGATTGTCTAATAGTTCGAGCGCGATTCTCCCAAAAATCCCAAACCCACATACCCCGAAGAATACCTCTAGTAATTGTCGCAAGTGACTAGTAGTTGTCAAACTAAGGGAGTTCTCACTCTCTAGAAATTCTTATTTTGTCCATATTGAGACTTTCTAAAACCTCAATCGTCACTCCTTCGGCAACAACCTTTTCACCCCTATAGATAATCGGATTCGGGAACCTCGCAGCGAAACAGTTGTAACTTGATTCTGGGACTCGCCCACCTGGACCAATCGGCTTTAGGAAGTCTTCCCCGTGACTAAGTGTTGCGTCATACACGTAAACCAGAACTCCATTTCTCTTGGAGGGCATCGAGCATGAAAACTTGCTCTCGCGGCGCGACTCAATAACAACAGCTTTCGTGCCGGATACTGGGACTACCACCATCTTGATTCCAGTGGCACTTTCGTTCAGTGGAATCAGCGTGATTTCAGAACTCTTTGCTACGCCAAAGTCTTGACAATGAATTCTCTCATCGGGAAGCCAGCCTGCTAGAAAACGTAGCCACCCACTCAGTTCGCGAGATTCACCATCTTGATTGCTCATAATGTCCAGACCCATGTATGGATTTGCTTCGCGGGAAGAGCCGATATGAGGAAGAGCCATGGCATGACCAAACTCATGTACCCAATACGACCAGTATTGTCTTCCGGGTTGATCGAAGAATTTTCCAGGTATCGAGAACGATTCGACTACCCCCTCTTCCGTTACGAAGTTCCTCACCGCCTCATCCCAAGGAAACCCTTGTGATCCCTCCTGTAGGAAGTTTTGACCGTTGGGAAGCAGAAAATTTACGGTCTGCACACCACTGAAATTGAACGCCTTGTCGCTCTGAGTCATCGCGTCCCGCCACAACTTCAGTCCGTTTGGAACTCGATTCAGGTTGTCAGATCTTCCAATCTGATAATCCGCCGTTTGGCTTGGCAGTCTCACCCATGAAGGGTGCACGATCCATTCAACTTTAAACTTGCCTTCACTGGCTACCGCGAACCACTCGGAAAGCAAATCCATCTGGTTATCAACTCTTGATCTGAAGTTAGATTCTCCTGCCAAGTCCGGAAAGTCGATGGGGATGAGCGCCCATTTAACAACTCCTTCCTTCTTTGCGATTGTGTTCCGAGGAAATCCAGTCGGCAGGGTTGACAACCCCATTCCCGCTCTGTTGGCGTTTTGCTCTCTAATCATGCAGTTTGCGATATTCGAACCAGGTTGAGTCGGCGGAGAATACGCGATTGAAGGGCGAAGTGTTACCGATGCCGTCGTTGTTTCAGCGGTCTTTATCACCTTCCAACGCTTGGATTTGCTACACACATATTGAACTCTCTTTACCGTGCGCGTCTGACCCACCCGAGCACACTTACCCATCGATACCGCCGGCTTCACTGTGGTCGCTGCAGTAGCCACCACAGGCGGCCTCTCAGTAATCGATGGCGTTTCTGACGCCGCTATCCCAGGAATGACCGAACCTACCGTTGCAGCAATTGTTATCGCTGCCTCACACAGCAAGCACATGTTTCAAAATTAACACACACATTGCAAGTGTGAACTTGTGCCCAACCCAATAGACAATTGAGGCGACGCCGGGAATCGAACCCGGTTACGGGGCTTTGCAGGCCCATGCCTAACCATTCGGCCACGTCGCCGTAGTGAAAACTACGGGGTCAGGCTACAGGCAAAGGCAGCACCTACGATCATCTAGATGAAACTACGCATCTTTACAGAACCACAACAGGGTGCTTCTTATACACAACTTCTTGCAGTTGCACAGCGAGCTGAACAACTCGGGTTTGATGCATTTTTTCGTTCCGATCACTTCTTAAAAATGGGTGATGTTAATGGTGCACCAGGTCCATCGGATGCGTGGACAACACTCGCTGGAATTGCGCGCGAGACATCAACTATCCGACTTGGCACATTGGTGAATTCAGTTACATTTCGTCATCCTGCAATCACAGCAGTTTCGGTTGCCAACGTTGACGCGATGTCAAATGGTCGTGTCGAACTTGGGCTCGGTGCCGGTTGGTATGAAGCAGAGCACAAGGCATATGGCTTTCGCTTCCCTGCACTAGTCGAACGTTTCGACATGCTTCGCGAACAACTGCACATCATTAATGGTCTATGGAATACGCCATTAGGCGAAACATTCTGTTTCGATGGCTCGCACTACATCGTGGAGTATTCACCTGGTTTGCCAAAGCCAGTGCAGAAGCGGATACCGGTCATCGTTGGTGGTCGCGGCGCAAAGAAGACTCCATTGCTCGCTGCAAAGTATGCAACCGAATTCAATATGCCGTTTGTGAATACTGATGTATTCGTTGAGCAATGCGCGCGAGTGCGTGAAGCATGCACTTCAATCGATCGTGACCCAAAGACTTTGAACTACACCGTTGCACAAGCAACCGTTTGTGGGTCTAATTCAGCCGAAGTTGAACGTCGCACCAAGAGAATTGGTCGCGAAGTAGCAGAGCTCAGCGCAAATGGTTTGTGTGGGACTCCTGACCAGCTCATTGCCAAAATAGGTGACTGGAAAGCCGCTGGAGCCGAGACCATTTATATGCAGATTTTGGATCTTGATGACCTTGAACAACTAGACATCATTGGCAAAGAAGTACTTCCCCACATCTAAATAGCCCTGCCGATGGCACCCCATTTCATTACGCTGAAGAGGTGCCAGAACAGCAGCCAGAGACCACTGCCATTACTGCAGGACGTGATGCTTCTGGCGCTTTGTCGCCCACCATATGGACAAGCACCACCTGGCAATCGACTGGACTAGACGAAACCAGTAAAGCTGCAGTCTCCATTCACAAAACTGGCAACTACGCGCGCTATTCGAACCCATCGGTTCGCGACTTTGAACGAGCAGTTGCCGAGCTTGAAGGTGCCGAAGATGCACTTGCATTTGGTTCGGGAATGGGTGCAATCACTTCAATCATTCTTGCGCTGTGTTCAACCGGTGATCACATCGTTGCGCAAAGCCAGTTATACGGTGGCACCGTTGCATTCCTTAATGGCCCATGCAAGCGACTCGGAATTGATGTCACCTTTGTAGATGGAAGTAAGCCAGGAGCATTTAGTGCTGCAGTAAGGCCAGGCAAGACCATGTTGGTACTCGCAGAGTCTCCGTCAAACCCACAAATGGGCGTCGTTGACTTCGGCGAACTCGCAAGCATCAAAGGACCATACACCGTTGTTGACTCCACGCTTGCCACACCACTCGGACAAAATCCACTTGCACACGGAATCTCACTTGTTATGCACTCAGCCACAAAGGGCATTGCGGGGCACAACGATGCAACGCTTGGTGTTGTTGCTGGTGAAAAAGATTTGATTGACGCAATTTGGTCATACGCAGTGTTGCACGGCGCAACCGCTTCGCCTTATGACGCTGTAAATGGCTTGCGCGGCATTCGCACCCTTGGCGTTCGACTTGCTCACCAGAGCAATAGCGCCATGGAGTTGGCAACGTATCTCGCTTCGCACAATGCAACCTCTGCCGTTCACTACCCCGGCTTGCCGTCACACCCGCAACACGCTCTTGCTACAAAACAATTGCGTCAGTTTGGATCGATGCTTAGTTTCGACATTGAAGGCGGAAAAGAATCAGCACGCAAAGTAGTTGACGGTTTGAAACTTGTTCGTCCTGCTGTTTCACTCGGCGGACCAGAAACGCTCATCTGTCATCCGGCAAGCAGCACGCACGTGGGCGTATCACCAGAAGATCAAGTAATCGCCGGAATAACTCAAGGTTTGTTGCGCGTGTCCGTAGGACTGGAATCAACAGCAGATGTGATTGCGGACTTTCAACAAGTCCTTGCAACTTTGTAACAGCGCACTAGGCGCTGAACGAATTAACGCTCTTCTTTGAAGATGACGTGCTTGCGTACGACTGGGTCGTACTTTTTCAACTCAAGACGCTCGCGTGAGTTCACCTTGTTCTTACGGGTGACGTACACATAGCCGGTGTCGGCAGTGCTACGAAGCTTGATGATTGGACGCTTGTCTTTGCTCTTTGCAGCCATGACTCGTTCTCAGACTTTCTGACCCGTTGCGCGGATGTCGGCGACTACGCGCTCGATGCCGCGCTTGTCAATGGTACGAAGGCCCTTCGCACTGATGTGCAGTGTGATCCAGCGCTTCTCTGAAGGCAACCAGAAACGCTTCTTCTGGGCGTTGACCTTCCACCAGCGCTTGCTCTTAATGTTTGAGTGGGAAACAGAGTGACCCGTTGAAGGGCGCTTCCCGAGGACGTCACAGCGATTTGGCATTGGACAAGTATAGACAGGGACTTAGCCCCGCTACACTGGCAAATCTATGAAGAAGGACATCCACCCGGAGTACAACTTTGTTGTCCTCGAAGACAGCTCAGCCAACTACCGCTTTTTGACCCGCAGCACCATGAAGGTGGATGCCACCAAGACCACGGTCTGGGAAGACGGCGAGACGTACCCAGTGGTGCAGCTTGAAATTTCGAACGCAAGCCACCCTTTCTTCACCGGTCAGATGAAGATCATCGACTCCGCAGGTCGCGTTGAGCGCTTCAACAAGCGTTACGGCACTCGCAAAAAGGCAGTCGCCAAGAAAGAGCCAGCCGCTAAAAAGTAGGCGCTCTTTGCTGATTATTTCAGCGAATCAATAATTGACTGAATTCCAGCAACTGTTGTTCGTGGATTCACTATGCACAAACGCAAAACCGTTTCACCATTCCAACTGCTTGGAACAACAAATGCGAGCCCACGTTCCAAAATTCTGTCGCTCCACTGCTGATATTGCTGTGCGTTCCAACCAAGGCGCTTAAACACAATCACCGATAATTCTGGTTCTAGCACCAAGTCGACGTGAGTGGCGTTGCGGATGATGTCAGCAGACTCGCGAGTGACCTGCAGCGTTGCTTCCATTGCATCGCGATACGCATCGGTGCCGTGCATTGCCAGGCTGAACCACACTGGAAGGCCACGTGCACGACGCGACAAATGGTGTGCAAGGTCGGCTGGGTTCATTGCTTCGTCCGGCCGCTTGTCGCCTTCTTGCTGCAACACATCAAGATATTCAGCGTGTTGCGTGTGAGCCTGGCGCGCAATTTCTGGGTTGCGGTACAACAGCGCACACGAGTCGTATGGACCGAACAGCCATTTGTGCGGGTCGACAATAAGGCTGTCGCATTGTTCAATACCGTTAAATAGGTGTCGAACGCTTGGGGCGCACAATGCTGCAGCACCATACGCGCCGTCTACGTGGAACCATGCGCCAAGCCTGCGAGCTTGATCGCCAATTCCCTGCAGGTCGTCGACCACGCCAACATTCGTGGTGCCTGAAGTTGCGACCACGGCGCACACTCGTGATTTGTCAATGTCGCTCAATGCGTCAATGAGCTGTTTCATAGCTGCGCCAGAAGTTCGACCGCGCTCGTCGACGGGAACTTTCATTACGTCGGCGTCCATCACCTTGGCTGCTTGTGCAACCGATGAGTGGGAACCGCCAGAAGCGACAATGAGCGGACGCATTGCGTCGAGTGCGCCATTTGCTTTGTTCCGCCAGTTCCATCGAGCTGCGAGAAGGGCGGAGAGATTGCCGGCAGTTCCTCCCGTTACGAATACTCCGCCAGCTTCCGCTGGCATGCCAGCCAAGTCGGCAATCCAACGCAACGCCTGATTCTCGGCGTACACCGCACCAGCGCCTTCGAGCCACGAACCTGCATACACATTCGACACCGACACCACGAGGTCGAACAGCAAAGAACTTTCGGTTGGCGCTCCTGGCACGAACGATAAAAACAGCGGGTGGTCAACACTGATGCATGATGGAGCGAGCTCATCAATGAACTCTTGTAGTACCTCTAAACCGTTGCGACCTTCAGGTTTGATGGTTTGTCCAACGATGTTGTTTAGTTCGCTAAGCGTGTACGGCTTGTCGAGCGGTGGCGGGTCCATCTTCGTTCGCTCCATTGCATACTTCACAATGGCAACGGCGAGCTCGGCGCTCTCTTCGTCGTAGAAATGCATGAGTTGTGGTTTGGAAATGTCGCTCACTTCAACTCTTTTGTGCTGCAAGCACGGCTTGACGCATGGGCAGCGAAGGAACTGCACCTTTCACAGTTGTGGCTAGCGCACCTGCAATTGCACCCATGCGAGCAGCGTCTTCAATGCTTGCTCCACGCGAAAGCTCGGCACATGTTGCGCCAATGAATGCATCACCAGCACCAACTGTGTCGATCGGGTTTACTTTGTACGGCGCAATATGAGTGGTTGATGAACTCGTTTCAATACTTGCGCCCTCTGCACCAAGCGTGGTGATCACGGTTGTTGCCCCGAGGTTTAACAAATTCCTTGTTCCACCAATTGTGGCCGACTCGGTTTCATTTGGCACCACAATGTTTGCAAGCGACAACAATGATTCCGGAATATCGCGAGCAGGCGCTGGGTTCAGCACGGTGACCGCCCCATTGCTTCGTCCTTGAGTAAATGCCATGGCAATAGTTTCCAGTGGCACTTCTAACTGAGCGAGAACAACACGTGAACTTGGAATGACGAATTTTTCTTCTTTGCCAACAAGTGCGTTTGCACCAGCAACAACAACAATTGCATTTTCGCCATGGCTATCTACATTGATGAAAGCTCGACCTGTTGGTACATCAACCGTCCGCAGGTGCGATGTATCAATTCCTTCGCCTTCAAGCACAGAGCGCAACAACGATCCTGCGTCATCATTGCCAACGCAACCAACGAAGGCTGTCTTTGCACCCATGCGAGCACATGCAACGGCCTGGTTAACACCCTTACCACCTGGGTATTCGGCATAGCCGAGAGCAATCAAGGTTTCGCCTGGTGATGGCAAATGGTCCAAGTTCGCAACCAAGTCAAGGTTGGCACTGCCAACAACGACGACATCAAAGATTGATTCTGCCACCCTCCTACTTTTACACACACGACTAGAGTCGGCGTCATGTCTTCACGAATAAAAATGATTCTTGACTGTGACCCTGGCCATGATGATGCAATGGCTTTGGTGGTCGCTGCCAAGCACGCCGATTTGCTTGGCGTCACCACCGTTGCTGGAAATGCTCCGATAACCGCAACCACCCGCAATGCACGAATCGTTTTGGACATGATTGGAAGCACTGCACCACTCCATCAAGGCGCACGACGCCCACTTGTCGCAGAACCAAAGGATGCGGCATACGTTCACGGCGAGAGCGGCTTGGATGGTGCTGACCTTCCAGAGCCATCACGTCCAGCAGATAGCGAAAATGCCGTGCAGTTCATTATCGACACCTGTCGCACCACCGAAGGCATTTGGCTTGTCCCAACAGGACCACTCACAAATATTGCTCTCGCACTTCGCACAGCACCTGACATTGCAGACAAGATCGCCGGTATTTCACTGATGGGTGGTGGAACTTTCGGAAACAGAACAGCTGCAGCAGAGTTCAATATTTGGGCTGATCCAGAGGCTGCTGCAATGGTCTTTGACTACGGCGGCAAGCTCATCATGAGTGGGCTCGACGTAACTCACAAATTGCAAGC
>BJFW01000005.1:11416-53072 GCA_014190095.1 Actinomycetes bacterium
CGCTTCTCTCCTCCGCCGCCAATCATGATTGGAATGTTGCCGTTCACCGGCTGTGGGTTCAGTTTGCTCATGCGATCCTTAATCACTGGCAGACCAGCTTCAAGCAACTTCAAACGCTCTACTGCGGTACCGAATTCATATCCGTATTCGATGTAGTCGCGTTCAAACCAACCCGAACCTAGACCGAGTACGAATCGGCCGTCGCTGATGTGGTCAATAGTGCGTGCCATGTCGGCAAGCAACTGCGGGTTGCGGTACGTAAAGCATGTAACCAACGCGCCAACTTGTGCGTGGCACGTGTCGGCTGCCATTGCGGCAAGCAATGTGTAGCACTCGAAGTGGCGCTCTTCAGGGTCGCCCGATAGTGGGTAAAAGTGATCCCATGTCCAAATGCTGTCGACACCCATTGCATCGGCGGTTCGCCATGCAGTGCGCATCTCTTTCACTGTGGTTGCCTGTGGCCAAAGTTGAATGCCAATTTTCATGCGAATACCTTTCGTTGGAAGAACTATCTAGAGAAACTTCTTGAGAATGGAGAACTTACGTGCCGTATATGGCGGGTAAGCCAACGGAGCATCAAGTTTTGTTGAACGCTTGAGCACTGGCTTCAAGTGCTGGAACACATCAACACCTGCTTGGCCGTGATACGCACCCATGCCACTTTCGCCTACTCCACCGAACGGCAAGAATGGCCCGGTCATGTGGAAGATGGTTCCGTTTACCGTGACACCACCCGAAGTGGTGTTGGCTACAACCTTTTCGTTTACTTTTGAATCTTCAGCGAAAACGTACAGCGCCAATGGATGCTGACGACCGTTTACAAAGCTGAGCGCTTCATCAATGGACTCAATTTCAATGATTGGAAGAATTGGTCCAAAGATTTCTTCTTGCATCACCGGTGATGACTTATCGACATTCACCAACACCGTTGGCGCGATGTAGCGCTCAGATTCTTCGGTTTGTCCACCAACTGCCACAGTTCCAGAACCAATCATGGCTTTCAAACGGGTGAAGTGACGTGGTGACACCACGCGCGCGTAATCCTTGCTCATATGAGGATCTGCACCATAGAACTCGGTTACCGATTCGCCAATTGCCTTCACCAATTTGTCGGATACCGACTTATGAACAAGTACATAGTCGGGAGCAACACAGGTTTGACCGGCGTTCACATACTTTGCCCAAGCAATTCGCCGTGCTGCAACATCAATGTTTGCGGAGGCGTCGACGATGGTTGGGCTCTTGCCACCAAGTTCGAGAGTGACTGGTGTGAGGTTTTCGGCAGCAGCACGCATAACAATGCGACCAACTGTTCCGTTACCTGTATAAAAAATGTGTTCGAACTTTTGCGCAAGTAACTCGGTGGTTTCCTGCACTCCACCTTCAACAATTGCAATTGCTTGCTTGTCGAGATATTGAGGCACAAACTTTGCCAGCACTGCAGACGTTGCCGACGACACTTCCGAAGGCTTCATAACCACTGCGTTTCCTGCTGCAATTGCTCCGGCAGCAGGAACAAGTAACAACTGCACCGGGTAGTTCCAAGGCGCAATGACCAACACGGTTCCAAGAGGCTCGGGAATGCGGCGTGACGAACCTGGCTTAGACACGATTGGTGTTGGCACTTTGCGAGCCGATGTCCATTTCTTCAAGTTCTTCAGCATCAACTTCACTTCGGCGATGGTGAAGCCCAAGTCATACATCCATGCCTCTTCAACACCGCGACCAAGATCGGCCTTCAATGCAACCGAGAATTCGTCTTGATGCTCTTCGATCATGCGAATCATGGCTTCCAGCTGCGCCTTGCGCCACGACAGCGGACGCGTTACACCAGACTGAAATGCAGAGCGAGTTTGACTAACTACTTGACTAATACCCATTTGACTCATGAATGAACACTAGACCAGCCCGTTGCTAGTCGTGAATTGAACCATCGGGCATGATCACGCCGGCAAAGTTTGCGCCATCAAGTACCGCATTTGCGAGATTGGCACCTTTGAGGTTTGCTCCAATGAGATTGTCGCCCCACAGATCGAAGCCAGAGAGATTTGCACCTTCAAGATTGGCTCCCTCAAGGTTTGCACCTTGGAGGTTTGCACCATCAAGATTTGCTTCCTTTAGGTTGCATCCTTCGAGGTTTGCTTTTGACAAGTTGGCTTGAAAGCAATCTGCTCCACAGAGCCCAGCACCCCACAATTTCGCCTTCGTGAAGACGGCATCAACGAGCACGGCGTCAACAAGATTTGCGCCAGCCAAATTTGCTCGTGCGAAATTTGCACCACTGAGATCGGCACCTTGGAGGTTTACACCCCTCAGATCAGCGCCTGCAAAGTTTGCTCTCGATAGATCTCGATACGGACCAATTTCGATGCCGTTTACAATCACAACCCGAATTTACTGGAGCGGACGACGAGATTCGAACTCGCGACCCTCACCTTGGCAAGGTGATGCTCTACCAACTGAGCCACGTCCGCATGGATTACGGATTTGAGTTTAGCAGGGGGTCTGCATTCCTCAACATGTCAGCTTTGGCTGCCTCTGACGTGCCGTATCGCACCACCCCTGCCAGTGATGCGAGCACGATGACCGCACCGACCATTTGCAAAGGCTTGATTCGCTGGTCGAAGATTGCCCACGCGAAACACATGGAAATTACAGGACCAAGCAAACAAATAAGCGAAGAAGTTGAAGCCGCAACAAATTTTTGAGCCCACACAATGGCGGTATGACCTACTGTTCCAGGTATCAGCGTCATCGTCAGCACCAGCAAAAAGTCACGTTGTGAAATTGATGTGATGTCTTTGCTTGTGAGTAATGCCCACGCTCCCGCGATCACAGCTTGAATGAGCGCGATGCCGAACATGAATGACCACGTATTGAAACCTTCAGTGCGCATCTTCTTTGTTGCCACAAAATAGCCGGTCCAGAGAACTGCATTGATGAAAGCAAGAATGTCGCCGTACAAGGATGCACCTCCCCCACCACCTGCGGCAACAACCACTAGAGCCACTCCGCAGAAACTGCTAAACGCACACAGCACCTGCAACTTTGTGATCTTTTCTTTTAAGTAACTCGGTGCAATAAACAGCATCATTGCCGAAGAGGTGCTGCCGATGAGAGTTGCATTTGCAATAGACGTGTTGGTAAACGACATGAAACCAAAGATGGTGGAAACGCCAAAAAAGAAACCCGGAACTAATGCGCTACGCAAGATACGAAAACTGATTTCTGCCTTTCTGCTTCGCGCAATAAAGAACAGCACGACTGGCCACATGGTGACGCGATAAAAAATTGTTGAATTGATTGACATATCAATTGCAACCGTGAGAATGGGACCGATTCCCCACGCAAGGTTTGCGAGGAGTACACCACTTATTGGGAAAACCTGAGCACGAGCGCTAATTGCGCTTCCCGCACGCGCTACTTTGTTCACGCCTTTGCGTCTGGTGGGCGCAAGTCAACACGCAGCACCAAGAAACCGTCTTCAATGGTTGCTTGCGAGTCGCCAATCATTGCAAAGTCTTGAAAGTCCATCTGTGCTTGAGTAAGAAACATTTGGCGTTCTTCACCGGCAACAGGAGGAAGTGGGCGACGCTTCACAGCAGAAGCACGGTCCTTGAATCGAGCGATCATTTCAGAGGGGTCAAAGGCTGCCATTACTCAAAACTACCTAACCGTTACTGCAACAACGGGTCAATTGGCTTTTGTGAAACCGGAGCATCATCGCGGTCTTCTACTGGCGCTTCTCTGATGCGCTGAGGAACTGGCGCGATACGTGTTCTTGGCGCAGGTGTATGCACTCGTGGCTTAGTGTTTCGAACGCTGACGGGCATCACCTCATCGGCTTCACCCAACAACAATTCACGTTCCCGTGCTGAGGCTGTTTCATAGCGACGATCGCTCATGATCTCTAAGCGTGCAAGTGCTGGCGGTTCGGGCATGGCTGTTTTCCAGAACCACCATGTCAATACTGACAGTGCGCCACCAGCACCAAGACAAACTAGTGACACAAATGCAACGCGTAAGGAAAGCGCAATCACTGCATAGGAAACCGACATAACACCACAAACCTATCGCAGGCGACCATACTGAAGAACATGTCTGAGCAAGTCATCAATGTGGCAAGTTCGCTCGCATTCATCGCAGCGCTCTCGGCAATGATCTGGTGGCTACGTTCGCGAGCAGGTCATTGGTCCTCCGAAGATGGCACCCGTTGTATTTGCCAGATGAAACTCGCCCTCACCGGTGCATCGCCGAAGTGGATTGAAGCCCGAATTGTGATTGACACCGAAAATGCAGTGGTGCTGTGCAAAACCCGTAGTAAGCGTGGTCGGGCGCTTCACGGAATGTGGAAGGTAATTGGCGTGCCTCATGCTTCGCACGTAGGTGCACCAGATTCGAGTATTCGCACCTACGCGCTATGCCGAACAAACGACAACGATGTGCTCGCAATGTTGCGAATTCCGCTTCACAGCAGAAGCGTCAGCGTGCTTGACGCTCTTCTTCCGCATTAGAGCGTTCGTTCAAGAAACGCTTTGATTGGTGCGCCAACCTGATCAAAGTTGATCAGGAACGCATCATGACCGTGAGGCGAATCAATCTCAACATACGTTGAATCGACACCCCTCTCGGTGAGCATCGAGTGAATCTGTTTCTGTTGGTACGTGGGATACAAAATGTCACTTGAAATACCCAGCACCAGCGTTGGGGCTTTGATGCGCGACATTGCATTGTCAAGCGTGCCACGACCACGAGCAATATCATGCAGGTCCATAGCTTTGCCGATGATGAGATAGCTGTTGGTGTCGAACCGACGAATGAGTCTGTCACCGTGATGATCGAGGTAACCCTCCACCTCAAATCTGTCCCACAAGCCAAGTCCGTTGTAGTCAACATCCATATCAACAAGTGCGCGACCGAAACGTTCGGTGAACACGTTGTCGCTGCGGAATGTGACTTGTGAGATCATGCGTGCAATTGCCAAGCCTTCCCATGGGCCTTCGCCAATTGCAGCGTCGTAATACTCACCATTGCGCCACTTTGGATCGAGGCGAATTGCTCGACGACCAATTGCACCCCACGCAATTTGCTGAGCCGTAGCTTGAGCACATGTTGCAATAGGAACAATGGTTTTCACACGATCGGGAAAGGTGACAGCCCATTCCAGTACTTGCATACCTCCCATTGACCCGCCAACAACACTGTGCCATTTGCGAATCCCGAGCATGTCAGTAAGTCGCACTTGCGCGCGCACCATGTCGCGAATAGTGATTACAGGAAAGCGAGAGGCGTACAACTGACCATCTTCTGGGTGTGCCGTTGCAGGGCCAGTTGAACCCTGGCAACCACCAATGACATTGCTGCACACCACGAACCACTTATTGGTATCGATTGCTTTACCAGGACCAACAACACCCTCCCACCAACCCGGTGTGGGGTGACCTTCTTCCGCAGCACCTGTGACGTGGCTATCGCCTGTCCATGCGTGACATATCAAAATCGCATTTGATGCATCTGCATTCAGTGTTCCCCAAGTCTCGTACGCAATAGAAACATTGCTGAGAACTTTTCCACCGTCAAGCGCAAATGGGCGATCTTCAGGAAAGTGTGCGAACTTGCGACCGCCAACAGGCATGCCAGGAAACCAAGCTCCTGTTGCTGGATAATCATGTCGGGTCATACATTTCCTCTGAAACGAAATTAAGCGTTTTTGCAGTTCGTCACGCTCACCCAACTAAGCCAGCCCGTTGCTACGCCTGTTGGCGTAACCACATCTTTCGCATTTCGCGAAATGGCACCGTGGGAAAACCCGGTTGCCGGACCTGTTGGTCGCTCGTGATGTACTACTTGCATTGCCCGCCCGACTGAGCGGCCGGGAAGGCTTTGCACAGGTCAGGCTACCTGCCGATATCGTCAATTCAGCGCAGCGGGCTTTGTTGGCGCTGTTAGAGGTTGTTGGCGCATGTCTCGCGCCTCAACCTCGATTTCTTTGGTGACTACTGTGCAGAACTTTCTGACTCCCCTAGCCGTTCCATTTGGCACTCCACCGCATGGATTTGGCAGTCGTGCCATCGCGGCAATTCCTGTTGGCACATCAGTAGCCACTTTTGGCGGCACAGCCCTCACCCATGCAACATTTGCCCGGTACGACGCCGAACGACGGAGTCGATCTATCCAAGTTGATACGAATCTCATTTTCCTTGGTCCGCCAAAACGTGAGCCTGGAGATTCAATTAATCATTCATGTGAACCAAACTGCGGCATGCGTAACGCCACGACCATTATTGCCATGCGCGATATTGCGATTGGTGAAGAACTGACTTTTGATTACGCCATGAGCGACGCAAGTATTTACGACGAGTTTGACTGCAACTGCGGAACGGCATTGTGTAGAGGACGTGTGCGTGCAGACGACTGGCGATTGGACACATTGCGTCACAGGTATACAGGTTTCTTCTCGCCATATATACAGAGGAGAATTGAAGCAGAACGACATCGATCGCTGCTTACCAAGCGCGATGTTGAGGAAATGCTTGCGACATACGACACAGAGCCATTGATGGCGTTGCGCAATGCGCTGAGGAAATGTTTCGGCATGCCACACGCAACGTGGGAGACCCTAATTGAATTGATGGCGAAGCAACCAGACGAAATCAGCCAACTCCTCTCACTGAATACCGATGCACTCGACCAACTTGTAGGAGCTCTGAATGAAACTCGCGGCGCTGGCCTGTAGCCGCGTGTAAGTTTGCATCGTTATGTACAAGTTTCTTGTTCAACCAAAGTGGATTGCCACTCACTTGTTAGTGATTGCACTTGTCGTGGTGATGGTGAACCTGGGCAAATGGCAGCTCAATCGACACCATGAACGCAAAGAATTTAATGCAACACTTGTGCAGCGCTTTGATGCCCCGATACAACCTCTTGACGAACTGTTGCAGGACTCCAAACCAGAAGACATTGAATGGATGCCTACCGCGGTGAGTGGAACGTATTTACAAGGCGAAGACATCAGCCTGGTCAACGTTTCGCAAAATGGCATTGCCGGTTATGACGCAATTACTCCCATGCTCCTCAATAACGGCACAGTAGTTCTGGTCAACCGGGGCTTTCTCCCCTTGGCAAGCGAGTTTCCACCTGCACCGACTGGAGAAGTGTCACTACTCGGCCGAGTTCGAGCTTCAAGCGAAAGACGAACCGGAGCAGTGTCCGACCCAGCAACTGGCGAACTTAGCGAAGTGCAACGAATTGATATTGACCGACTTCAGCAACAGATCGACGGCGATTTAGTACCGGTGTACGTGCAACTACTAAAGAGCACACCCTCTGAAGCACCGACACTTTCCACCATTGTCGACCCAGATTTCAGTAACGGCCCACATTTGAGTTACACCGTGCAATGGTTGTTCTTTTCACTATGCGCCATAGGCGGATGGATTGCGCTTGTACGAAGAGAAGTAGTCAAACAAAGGAAGGCTTAGTGCTGACTTTCTAATTGCGCCATTCGCTTAAATTGCTCAACAACATTTGGGCTCTTATGCGAAGCATCTCTACTTCGGTACACCGTGTCGACATTGACGCTGATGCGCCCAAACTCTTTCCAAGTTGCAAATGATTTCTTCGGGTCTCCGAGGATGTCGGCACAGATTTCTCGCGCAGCATCGAACGCGTCCATGCCTTGTGCTTGACGATCGCTGGCCTCGCGCAACACGTAAGCCAAGTATTCGCGAACGCGTGAAACCCCTGCCTTGTCAGTGAGTGGACCATGGCCAGGTACCACGGTTTCAACGTCAAGAGCATTTATGAGATCGCATGCCGCTATCCAGTTTTCAAGCGGACCAGCCCACACAATTGGAGCACCACCTATAAACAGAATGTCACCTGTGTACACCGTGCGGGAATCGGGAACATAAGCAATGGTGTCGCCCGCCGTATGTGCTGGCCCTACCTCAATGAGTTCGACGTCGCGACCACCGGCTTTCACCGTGAGCCGACCAGTGAACGTTTGCGTTGGCATCGTCATTTCGATTCCCTCGAATTCAAAATCGCCAAAGAATGACCTGAACAGATCGCCCACTTCCCCAGGTGCTTTATTCAGTGCCGCCAGCATTGCCGGTGGAACTTCAGTCATTTCGTGTGCAGTGGCTGCAGAGGCAACTATTTGTGCACCAACCACCAATTCATTTCCGTAACAGTGGTCACCGTTAGCATGCGTATTCACCACGGTTGCAATTGGCGCAGACTGTGTTGCGCCTTTCATTGAATCAAGCATCGCGGCGGTGAGCTTTAGGTCGAACAATGTGTCAACGAGTAGCGAAGAACCCTCGCCAACGATGAGCCCCGCATTGCTGTACCCCCAGCCACCATCGGGTTGTAGATATGCATAACAATTGTTTCCAATTTCATGAAGACCGAGCGAATAGTTGGTGTCCATGATCAGAAACCTTTCTTACTGAAGGCGTGTGAGCCCGGCTTTTAGGTTGCGCACTGCTTGAGCAATGCGTTGTTCGTTTTCGATGAGCGCGAAGCGAGCGTAGCCTTCTCCACCAGGGCCGAAGCCAGCGCCAGGCGAAAGCGCAACGTTGCAATCACGAACTAGGTGACTGCAGAACTCAACTGAGTCCATATCGCTATACGCCTCGGGAATTGGTGCCCACACAAACATGGACCCGCGCGACTTTGGAATGTGCCAACCGATTCGATCTAGTCCGTCAATGAGCGCATTACGACGGCTTTCGTAAATGTTTGATACTTCCTGAGGGAAGTCTTGCGCTTCGTTCAACGTGACCGTTGCAGCGATCTGCACTGGCTGGAATGTTCCGTAGTCGAGGTAGCTTTTCAATTTCATAAGCGCACCAACAACTTGTTCGTTGCCCGCCATAAACGCGACGCGCCATCCGGCCATCGAAAAACTCTTCGTCATGGAGTACAACTCAACTGCGCACTCCATAGCGCCTTCGGCTTGCAGGATTGATGGAGGCTTGTAACCATCGAAGCCCACGTCGGCATAAGCGAAGTCGTGAACCACGATCATGTCGCGCTCGCGGCAGAAGTCGACAACGCGTTGCATGAATGGAAGATCAACAGTTGCACCAGTTGGGTTGTGCGGGAAAGACACCACAAGCACTCGCGGACGAGGCCAACCGTTCTTGTACGCCTCGGTGAGGTTTGCAAAGAACTCATCTGAGTACTGCTGGTCATCAATTACTTGCTGACTCTGCATTGGCACCTGACGAACGTCGGCTCCAGCAAAGATTGGACCATAAATGTGAATTGGATAACTGGGGCTTGGAACAATTGCAGCATCGCCGCGATCGAGCAACACCCACATGAGATGACTGAAACCCTCTTTGGAGCCGATGGTGTTCGTGATTTGTGTTTCGGGATCGAGCTTCACTCCCCAATTGCGCATGTACATGTCGGCAACGGCTTCGCGAAGTTTTGGAAGGCCACGTGACAGGGAATAACGATGGTTCTTCGAGTTTTGTGCGGCTTCAATTAACTTGTCAACCGCTATCTGCGGAGAAGGAATGTCTGGGTTACCAAAACCCAAGTCGACAACATCTGCGCCATCGTGACGCGCCTGGATCTTTAGATTATTGATAATCGTGAAGACATACGGTGGCAGATTGGTGATGCGTCGAAATTCCACAGAGACAAACTAGTCGTGAAGATGCAGCAAAGCGGCACCGATTGCACCGGCTCGCTCGCCCAACTGAGCCGATTTCAGCACAGGGTGAACCCTGTGGCTTGGGGCGTACAGCATGGTGGCAAAGCGCTGATCAATAAGCGGTAACAGCATGTCCGCATTCTCCATGACACCGCCACCGACGACAATGGTGTCGGGGTCTGACATGTTGGCAATATTGGCAAGCCCAAGCGCCACCCAAGTGCAGTATTCGTTGAGCACTTCGAGCGCAGCCACATCTCCACTTCGAGCACGACTGATTACTTCTTCTCCCGTAATTCCTCCAGCAAGTTGCGAGAGTCCAGCACCCGATGCATAGCGTTCCCAACAGCCGCGTTGCCCGCAAGGACAATCATCGCCGTCTGCTTGAACAACCATGTGCCCAACCTCGCCTGCATGACCATGCGCACCGTGTTGTAATGCGCCACCCGATACGAGCCCGCCACCTATCCCAGTTCCTAACGTGACCATCCACATATCGCGTGAACCAACACCTGCACCGCGTTGCCATTCAGCAAGTGCTGCACACGTCGCATCGTTGTCGCACCACACTGGTTCGCCCAACGCTTGCGCAAGTTTTTCGCGGACGGGAAACTCAATTGCCGTACTCATGTTTGGCGACGAACGTATGACTCCTTCTCGCGAAATTAAACCGGGAACACCGAGTCCAATAGTTGCGTGCTCTCCCAATTCGCCAACTATCGCAGCAAGGGTTTCTACGAGTTGGTCGGCAGTTGGCGTTGGCTTGCGAACCTCCCGAACGACAAGACCTTGATCATCAATGACCACGCCAAGACATTTGGTGCCACCGACATCAATGCCTGCGGCGAGATTCACGATTCGGAACGGGTCTTCAGTTCTTTCAGCGTGCTGAGAATGCGCATTTCCGCGCGACGCTTCACAAACCCTGGAAGTGGAATAACCAACTCAACAGCAAGGTCGTATGCAACACGCGTTCCAGTTCCATCTGCGCTGAACGAATAAGCGCCACGCAGTGAACGCATGATGTCACCATCTACTAAGTGCCATGACAATGCATGTGGAGCTTTTGAGTAGTCGTACTCCAATGTGTAGTGAGTGCTTCTGCCAAGCGCAGATGCGCGGTACTCAACAGTGTGTGGACGACCTTGTGCGTCGCGAGTGAGCACAGTTGCTTCTTTAACGTCTTTAGCCCACTGTGGGTACTGTTCAAAGTTACTCGCAACGTCAAAGCATCGCTCCGCTGTCGCCGCAACGAAAACTGTGTCTGATCCAGAATCAACCATGTTCACCATCTTTGCCGATTTCAGCCTCTGGTGCAGAGACTTCGCCGAAAATTCGTTTTCCGAATTCTCCGTACTTGCTCGCCCAGAGTCCGTTCAGTCCAAGCCCAAGCAAGGGCACCAACACCCCGAAAGCCAAGGTGCTGCCAGCAACCCCGTCCGTCGAACTCCGGATGATTGCCCCTCCCAACCCAATAAAGACCTGAGTTGCAAGTGCCGCATTCATCGCCCGCATGACGAATGGAGAAGCGACGCCATCGATCAGCAGAAATAGCCCAGCCACCGAAATTTCATCGCTACGACTGCGCTGCACAGCCGAGAAATAGCCCCAAATGAATGCGGCAACACCGACAGCAAACAGCACCAGATCGACGATTGCTACCAGTCTGCGCAACGGTGGATTGAACACCACGACCGCAAGACAGGTGATGAAAACGAAAACTGCTGTCAAGACTAAATTGATCTTTACGATTTTCATGCTTTGACTCCCAACACACTGGCAAGTCTTGCAGTAAGCACGTTGTAATCAAATTCGGTAAGAGCTCGTTGGCGCGAAGCGACTCCCATTGATTGCAATCGTGCTTTGTCACTCAGTAATGAATCAATTGCTCGTGCAACTTTGGCAACATTGCTTGGTTCGTCAATTATTAATCCGGTCACGCCATCAACAACCGCCTCCGCGGATCCACCGCTTTGACCCGCAATTTGAGGAACACCGCAAGCAGCGGATTCAGAGAACACAATTCCAAATCCTTCTTGTTCCAACCCACCCCACCGAGTACGGCACAGCATCGCTGAAAGATCAGCACTTGCGTACAACAATGGAAGATCTTCGTTTGACACTCTTCCCGTCAATGTGACCGGAGCGCGAGTTTGTTCAATGAGTTTTTGCAAACGATCGGTGTCACGACCCTTACCGCCAACTATCACCCGTAGCTTTGGCCTGCTTGGAGCAAGCGCGGCCGCAGCGCGAATGAGTGTGTCGAAACCTTTGCGTGGCACGAGTCGGCTTACGCCAACAATGAGCTCGGCATCTGCTTCTACACCGAACTTCGAACGAGTTGCTTTGCGTTGCTCATCAGTAATAGGTGCAAAGCGCTGAGTGTCAACTCCAGGTGGAACAACCGTGATGGGCAAACCTTTACCGCCGGCTTGACGAGCTTCAGCGGCGGGATATCCGCCGGCAGCAATGATGTGTTGCGCACCACGCAACACACGTGAAAGCACTTGCTTCGATCCTGGCAAACGACCTGGCACTGTCACTTCCGAGCCGTGCAACACCACCATGTACGGAAGTTTGAGTGATGGGCCAACAATGCCGAGTGGAACTGCTGGGTCAAGCACCACGAAGTCTGCGTCAATCTCTTCCGCCATTTCATTGATCCGCTGAATCATCCATGGATGAGGCAACAGCACAGGTTCCTTCGTGCGACGAATGAGGTACGGCTGTTGCGAATCAAACTCTGCAGAGTCTTTATGGGGTGAGGTAAGTACTGCGAATGAATCGGGCGGTAAACGACGCCACCATTCCCACAAAAGATTCTGAATTCCACCAACCTTTGGCGGGAAATCGTTAGTGACGAGGAGATGTTTCATGAAAGGCGCTCGCACCAATACTGACAGATGCGTTAGCCAACGCGCAGTTCAGGCAAGTTCTTCAGTTCCTCCACAACTACTGGATCTTCATCGCTTTGTGGAATGAATTGGTGCAAGCCGAGACGAGCGGCACTCCAAATTGCATGTGCTCGAAGCATTGGTTCTGGATGTGTGCAGAACTTCGCAATGGCGTTGCGCACTCCCTCGTCTTCGGCGCTGCCAATATTGCCAAGCACAATGAGCAAATTTCGTCGCACCCACATGGGGTTCCGGTCAGCGATGTACCACTGGCCGACAGACTCCATAAGTTGCGCATCTTCCATGTTCAGCATGTGCAAGATAGGAACCCACGCGCGCACATTGGTCGGTTTAGTTGTGATGCCCAAACGAACAGTTGGTGGGCAAACGTCTTGACATGAATCGCACCCATACACACGATCGGCTAGCGCGACTCGATATCCACGATTGAATACTCCAGGCTTTTGCACCAGCCACGCCAAACACTTAGCAGCGTCAATTACACCTGGTTCAACGATCGCATTTGTTGGGCACGAATCTAAGCAGCGTTTGCAGGCTCCACATCCGTCGTCAACCAGGCGCTCGTTCACCACAAGCGGCGCATCGGTAACGACGCTTCCCAAAACAAAAAAACTTCCTGCTCCGCTGATCAGCAGGTTTGCGTTTTTGCCGTACCAACCAAGGCCTGCAAGATACGCAGCCTCACGGTCGACGAGCGCGTTGTGGTCAACAAACACCTGCGCATTCCAACCATCACTTTTGAGAGTTTCAGTTACAACACCCAGACCATCACGAAGTTTTTCGTAATAGTCTGCCCACGCATATCGCGCAACGCGTGCACTGAGTTGCGTCGGTTCGTCCGGGGTGTCAGTTGAATACGAGCACGCTCCAACAATCATTGCTTTAGCATTCGGAACCGCAGCATCTGGGTTCGTTGAACGATCGGGATTGCGGTACGTGAACTGCATGGTGTCGTGCAACCCAACCGATTTTCGCGAGTGCAAAGTTTCGCGAGCTCGTTGCATCACGGTTGCGGGAGCAACGCCAATTCGGTCAATGCCATGAGCCAAACCGAGCGTTCGCAAATGCTCGGTGTACAGGGCCGCTTCCTCGCGACTAAATGGTTGTTGGTTAGCTGACAGCACGATGCCGAAGCGTAGGCACCATTCCGGCATTTGCAAGCAATCGAACAGCACGTTGCTCTTCGAGGTTGAAAACTACGGCAGATTCGTGGGAATCTCCGCACATAAAAGTGACGAGGCAGTCGCTGCACGCATCGGTTTCGCGCATCACGCACGAGTCGCAATTAATAACAAGGACTGGTTGGTTATTGGCATTCATGATGGCTCCTGTGGTTACTGTCAGTGGGCTTTGGTTTCGGTTATTGAGTTCATGTGTGCGCCAGTTGCGTACATGTGAAGTCTGCCCATCGGGTGTTACGGAGTTAGATGAATACCGCCCCATCGTGATCAATATCCAAGATGTGAGTCTGCCCTGTCTTGGGTAACTGGCCTGCAATTCGTTGTGCATCGGCCTTTGCGCAGAGCACTCCAACCGTTGGACCAGATCCCGAAAGCCATGTGCACCATGCATCGGTTGCAAGCGCAGCAGTAAAGGCTTCATGTGAGTTCGGCGAAGCAGCGAAACGAACGTCTTGATGCATGCGGTCTTTCGTTGCTTCACGCAATACCGCAACATCGCCTGCCGCAAAGGCGGCCATGAGCAAAGCCGTATGTCCAATGTTGAACACCACATCGGGTAGTGGAATGGACGAAGCGATTGCAGCGCGGGACTTTTCAGTCGAAGTTTGAGTTTCTGGCACCCAGGCAATGAAGGCAGGATCGAACCCAAGAGGCAGTTTCACTACTTCTCCACTAACGCTTGCCGTAACGCCTCCAACGAGAGAAGCCGCAACGTTGTCAGGGTGTCCTTCAAGTTCGGTGCTGAGTCGCAACAACTCCTTACGATCAGCAACGAGCGATTCCTTTCCGTTGCGTTGGGCATGGCCAAGCACCACACCGGCAACGCGTGCCGCTCCGCTGAAACCGAGCCCGCGGCCCATTGGAATAACCGAGCGAACCCACACATTGCCCGTTCCACCTGCATGACGAAAAGCAGCCAGCGATGGATGACTGTCGGCTATCACCTTGGCGAACTCTGGAAGAGCCGACCCGTCATCAATACCCATTTCCAAGTGCAACGACAAAGCCATTCCCAACGCATCAAACCCTGGCCCCAAGTTGGCCGAACTGGCAGGAACGCGAACGCGCAGTGCACTCATAACGATCTATCGTGCCACAGCGTTACTAGAAACTTTTAATGCTTCGACAACGCGAATGGCAGATCCGTTATCAATTGAGGCTTGCGCAAGTGACACACCTTCTTCCATAGAGGAAGCAACGCCAGCAACAGACAGTCCGGCAGCCGCGTTTAACACCACAATGTCGCGCACTGGTCCAAGCTGACCATTGAACGTGTCGAGCACAACTTGTGCATTATGCGCCGGGTCGCCTCCGCGAACTGCAGTGACGTCAGCGGGTTGAAGGCCAAGATCGGCTGCGTTAATGGTGAACTCGCGCAATGCGTTATCGCGAACCTCCACAACCGAGCACGGACCACTGAGCGATAATTCGTCAAGACCACCATGACCGTGAACAATCCATGCACGCTCTACTCCGCGAGTTGCAATTGCGCGCGCCATTCTCTCTGCTGCACGTGGATCACCAACACCAACCACCATGAACGAAACATTTGCAGGGTTAGCCATTGGACCCAGCAAGTTGAATGCAGTTGGTACGCCAATTTCTTTACGTGTTGACCCTGCATGACGAAAGGCTGGATGGAACTTCTGCGCAAAGCAAAAGCCCATACCCGCTTCAACGACACAACGAGACACGTCAACAGGTTCTAGATCAATGCGCACACCAAGTGCTTCAAGAACATCTGCAGTTCCACATTGTGACGATGCAGCACGGTTTCCGTGTTTACACACCGGTACTCCGGCACCAGCAACAACAAAGGCGGCCATCGTTGAGATGTTCACCGAATGCGATTTGTCACCGCCCGTGCCAACAATGTCAATTGCGCGTTTCGCGATTTCAGTTGGAAGCTCAACTCGCGCTGAAGCATTGCGCACTTCAACCAGCATTCCTTCCAACTCAACTGCACTCTCGCCTTTGGTCCGTAGCCCCATGACCAGTGCTGCAATTTGTGCAGAGGTTGCTTCACCTTCAAGCACCGTGCGCATTGCTGCACGTGCTTCGTTCAACGACAGATCAACTCCCGAAGAAACTTTGCCAAGCAGTGCCGCCCAGCCACCAACTTCGTCAATGGCGCTCAACGCGCTTTTCCGTTACGCGGTATGACGACGCTGACGTAACATTTTGCGGCGGTCGCGAGCCGTTGCACCACCCCATACACCTTGTTGTTCGCGCGTTTCCAATGCATAATCAAGACACGCTATGCGAACTACGCATTGTTCGCATACTGATAAAGCGAACTCGGCGTGGTCTTCGTTTTCGGGGTAGAAGATTTCAGCATCGAGTCCCTGGCAAGCACCTTTGCTACGCCACGCCACATCTGCTATCGCCATGCACGGCCCCCTTTTGCCAAATGCTGACTACTTCCCCGCGGGTGACTGTAGAACGGCGCTAGGCGTCCATGCCAATTTGCTTATTTGGCCCAATACGGGCTTGGCATTAGGGCAATTAGATCTCTTCTGTAAATCCATATGCACGAGCAATTACTTGCAGTGGGTGCACGGGTTGGTTTCCAGTTTGTTCGCTAATTGCAATATTGGCTAGATGACAATCGCCCGTCACGATGTCCCCACTTGCTTCGGCAATCAAACGTCCGAGCTTGTCGGCAATTGGCATTGATAAGTGAGCGTTCTTTGCGCGCATTCCCCACATGCCGTCAGTTCCTGAACACTGCTGCACGACCTTGATCCTTGCGCCAGTGAGCTTCATAAGGTCACGACTCTTCAAACCAATATTTTGCGCACGCAAGTGGCAAGGCGTGTGATACGTAACCGTGTCGAGAAGAGTTCCCCTGAAATCAGTGTCGAGTGACTTGCCTTCTGTATTGTGCAACTTCATCAAATATTCAGCAGTGTCGTATGTGTGTTCTGAGACCGTCATGGCATCGGGGCCACCAACATAATCAACATAATCTTTCTTCAAGATGTAACTGCAGGTTGGCTGCGGAACGACAATGTCTTTACCAGCGCGAACATCTTTCACTAGTTCGGAAACGTTTCTGGCTGCAATTTTGGTGAAGGTATCCATGTCGCCCGAGTGCAAATACGGCGCCCCACAGCAACTGGTGGTGCTGGAGAGCGAACACGAAATGCCATTGTGCTCGTAAACCTTTACCAAGTCGTGCCCAATACGCGGGTTTGCGTACTCCACAAGACACGTCGGGAAGATCGCAACATCGCCCTGCAACTTTGTGAAGCGAATCTGTGGACGCCTCGTGAACCAAGTAGTGAAGCGCTGCTTTGCGAATGGTGGCAGCAAGCGCACACTTGAAATGCCTGCAGTTTTTTCGACAACTTTGCGGATGAGAGATCCGCGCTTGGCACTCATGAATACATTGCTGATCACTCCAGCCGTTGTTGCCAATTTTCCCACTACATCGGTATGGCCCATGACTGCTGTGGTGATCTTGTCGCGAACAGTCACCTGTCCATTGGCGCGGCGCATAGCGTGTGTGCGAAGCATGAGGCGAGGGAAGTCAATTGCCCGCTCGTGAAGTTCTGGAATATACGGACACGCGACATAACACAATTTGCACTGGAAGCATTCATCAGCAACATGATCTTGCTGAGCAGGCGTCATTCTTCCAGAGTCTTGATCTTCATGTGCATCAATGTACGAAAAAAGCGTTGGAAAGGAAGGACAAAATTCAGTGCACAAACGACACCCGTGGCATAGGTCGTATACGCGCGCTAGTTCATTGCGCGTGTCTGCCTCATCAAGATAAAGCGGGTGATGTGGATCGTAAATTGTCGTCATTGCTTAAGCAATGCTCCTCAGGCCCTCTGCGAAGCGGCCTGCATGGCTCTTCTCAGTGCGAGCAATATTTTCAAACCAGTCAGCAATTTCGATAAAGCCCTCTTCACGAGCAGTCTTTGCAAAACTTGGGTACATCTGGGTGTACTCATAGGTTTCACTCGCAATTGAAGACTTCAGGTTCTGCTCGGTATCACCAATTGGTTTCCCCGATGTTGGGTCACTTACTTCTGCGAGAAATTCAAGGTGACCAAGTGCGTGACCCGTTTCGCCGTCTGCAACGTTTCTAAACAATCCAGCTACGTCTGGGAATCCTTCTATGTCTGCCTGCTGTGCGAACCACAAGTAACGACGATTTGCTTGGCTGTCGCGTGCAAATGCCTCTTTAAGATTTTCATATGTGTGGGTACCTTCGAGGCCTGCCATGAACTTTTCCTCCATTGTTTAATTTTGCTTGCGAAAGCATGATGGTCAGAATATGGCGGAAAAGTGAGCAAAGTGTCTTCCGATCGGGGCATTGCGTTTAGGCTAATTCGGTGAACTTCGACCGCAAGGCCAACATTGAACGCCTCAAAAGCGAGCAATTTGATGTGTTGGTTATTGGTGGTGGCATAACTGGAGTTGGGGTCGCTCTAGATGCCGCCTCACGTGGGCTGCGAACCGCTCTCGTCGAAAAAGACGATTTCTCGTCGGGCACGTCTTCAAAGAGCAGCAAACTCATCCATGGTGGCTTGCGCTATTTACAACAGGGTGAGATCGGCCTGGTGTACGAAGCACTGCATGAGCGCCAGCGTCTACGGAAAAACGCTCCTCACCTTGTGCACATACTCCCCTTTATGATTCCAATCCTCACTAAGGACGGAGTTGTCTCCCGGAAAATTGCTCGTGCACTTGGAAGTGCTTTGTGGATGTACGACCTAACTGGTGGCTGGCGCATTGGAAAGTTTCACCGTCGATTGAAGGCCAAAGCCGCGCACACGCATTTGCCAACCATGCCCTTTGAAAAACTTGGAAGTGCCTACTTGTATTACGACGCTGCAGCCGATGACTCACGCTTGTGTGTTGCAGTTGCCCGCACAGCGGCGCAACACGGTGCCGCAATCGCAAATCAATGCTCTGTAACAAAGATTGTCCATGATGATGCGGGCGTAGCCCGTGGAGCAATTGTTCAACCAACCGATGGCGATCCATTCACTGTTCGTGCAACCACAGTGGTGAATGCTGCCGGAGTTTGGGCAGACAATGTTCGACAAGCAGATGAGGGAAACAACCCTCATAGCATTCGCCCCGCAAAGGGAATTCACATCACTGTTCCCTGGAATAAAGTTCAAAACGACATCGCAATTGTTATTCCTGTGCGCCGCGATAAGCGCAGTTTGTTTGTCGTACCGTGGATTCCAAACGCTGATGGTACATATCAGTACACATACGTTGGAACTACCGATACTGATTTTGCTGGTGGTGTAGATGAATCACAAACCAGTGCAGAAGATATCCACTACGTATTGGAAGCTTTGAACCAATCAATTACCACCAATGTCACGGTCGACGATGTAACCGCTGTGTGGTCTGGACTTCGACCACTCGTGCGCAACGAGGACGGATCAACCGCAAAAGGTAAGACTGCTGACCTGTCGCGTAAGCACAAAGTGAAAGTTTCGCCATCTGGTGTCATTTCAATTATGGGCGGCAAGCTCACCACATACCGCAAGATGTCAGAGCACACGGTTGACGAAGTAGTAAAACACACAGGTAAGGCCAAAAAATGTAGGACGAAAAATCTTCAGTTCATTGGCGCTAAAGGTTTCAAGTCATCGATGCTCAATGGCGTGGACGCTCATTTGGCAAAACGCTTTGGTAGTGAACTCAACAAACTGAAGGAATTGATCTCACAAGATCCTTCACTTGGGGAACCGCTTGTTACTGGTCTTCCCTATTTGCGTGCCGAGGCCGTATTCGCTTGTCGCAATGAAATGGCGCTCACTCTTGATGACATCTTGTCGCGCCGCACCCGCGCACGCATCATTAATCGCAATGCAACCCTTGCCAGCGCTCGCAAAGTGGCCGAACTGATGGCGACCGAGCTGCATTGGGACTCAGCCGAGATCGACCGTCAAGTAGCCCTTTTCGTGGATTCATGTTCACGCGAGGAAGCTGCTGGAATGGTAAGCGAAGCCGAATTCTTGGCATCTGTTCAGTAGTCCGTAATCTCTTGGCATGACCCAGCCAACTGAACCAATTGAGTTTGCAGTTGCTGCCGACGAAATTACTGAGCGCTTTGCTGCAGACTCAACACTTTCATCTGCAGTGTTAGACGATCTTCACAAGATTTGTACCACAAACACTGAAGCACAATCGCTCGCAGAACATGGACGCGACTGGTGGCCTCTTGCAATGCATTGGGCTCTGCAGGGTAAAACACCGCGCAAACCCGGCGCAGTGTGCACACCGAAAACCACTGAACAGGTCGCAGATTTAGTTGCATTATGCAACAAGCACAATTTGCCACTCACCGTTGCTGGTGGTCGAAGTGGCGTTTGTGGCTCTGCTGTACCGCTGTATGGCGGTATTGTTCTTGACGTCACTGCAATGCAGGGAATTATTTCTGTCGATCAGGTTTCAGGAATTGTTGAAGTTCTTCCAGGGACGTTTGGTCCTGATTTCGAAAGTGAATTGCAATCAAAGTACGCACTTACCGTTGGACACTTTCCACAATCGTTTGATATTTCAACAGTTGGCGGTTGGGTCGCATGCAGAGGCGCTGGTCAGTACTCGACGCGCTACGGGAAAATTGAAGACATGGTGGTCGGCCTTGAGGTTGTGCTCGCAAACGGCGAAGTTGTTCGCACAGGTGGTGCGCCAGCTTCAGCAATTGGGCCTGACCTCACTTCACTGTTCGTTGGAAGTGAGGGAACACTCGGCGTCATCACCAAGGTGTGGTTGCGTGCTCATCCTGTACCGCAGTTTCAAGCGCGTGCTTCGTATATCTTCCCGTCATTTGCCGACGGCGTAAATGCTTGTCGAGACTCGGTGCGCAATGGCGCAACACCTGCCGTACTTCGGTTGTATGACGAAATTGAAAGTAAACGTTCGCACGGGCTAGACGGCACACAATGCACGCTGCTCGTACTTGACGAAGGCGACGAGCGTTTAGTGAAGGCAACCCTTGACGTTGTTCGCGAGTCGGTCATGAGTAATCGTGGCAAAGTTGGCGACATCGAACTGGTTGAGAGGTGGCTGCATCATCGCAACGACACCAGCGGGCTGCAGGCACTGACGCGCAAGGGCTACATCGTGGACACCATGGAGGTTTCGGCACCATGGTCAAAGCTTGAATCCATCTTTAGCGGAGTTCGCACCGCGTTCATGTCTGCGACAGGAGCTCGCTCTGCGTCGTGTCACCTTTCGCACAGTTACCTAGACGGCGCATGCTTGTACTTCACCTTTGCTGGAGACAAAACCGAAACGGTAGAAGAGCACTACATCGCCATGTGGAATGCGGGTCAACGAGAAGCAATCAAACTTGGGGCAAGTGTTTCGCACCACCATGGCATCGGCATTAATCGCGCCAGGTTCATGCAGGAATCCCTTGGTAACGCCATGCAATTGCTGCAGGGCCTAAAGAATACGTTGGATCCAAAAGATCTGTTGAACCCAGGAAAAATTGGCCTCACTTCACAGCGCAACAACAAAAAGCCGGTCTGGCCATGAGCATTCTCGTCATTGATGTAGGAACTACAGGACTTCGCGCAGCGGTTGTGCGCAACGACGGAAGTGTTGCGCACTTGAACTACGAACTGTGCTCGCCTACATCCCCCTTCGCTGGATTGGTGGAGTTTGATGCGATTGCAATGCGCGATGCCGTGCTTCGGGTTGCGCACAAAACACTCTCAGCGTCAGGAAAAGTTGATGCAGTAGGCATCACCACGCAGCGCGCATCAACGGTGGTATGGGACGCCAACACTGGTTTGCCAATTGGTCCTTCGTTGTCATGGCAGGACTTGCGAACGGTTGGCGAATGCATCACCGCAAAGGTTGAACACCATCTCACGCTCGCACCAAATCAAACTGCAACAAAGGCTTCATGGATGTTGAAGAACTACTTCATCCCTTCAGGCGCAGACATTCGGGTAGGCACAGTAGATACGTGGGTTGCATATGTGCTGTCTAACGGTGCTCTTCATGTGACCGATCACTCCAATGCAGCAGTAACTGGACTGCTCGATCCACTCACCCAGTCGTGGTCACAACGTTCGCTGTCACTCATGGGTATTGATGAATCAATGTTGCCGACCGTTATCACGTCGAGCGGTGTGATCGGTAACGCAACAGCACTTGCTGGTGCGCCGCCAATTGCAAGCATGATCGGAGATCAGCAAGGATCGCTCATCGGTCAAGGTTGCATTGAACCCGGCAAGACAAAAATTACATTCGGCACGGGCGGTATGCTCGACATTTTCACTGGCGCTATCGCGCCAACTTCTGCACAACGCAGCACAGGTGGAACGTTTCCGATCATCGCATATAGCGATGCACATTCCATGAATTGGGGTGCCGAGGCAATCATGTTGTCGGCTGGAACAAACATTGATTGGCTCTGCAACGATATGCACCTCATTGACACTCCAGAGCAAAGTCATGAAGTTGCCGCACAGTGCGAGACAACAGAAGGCGTTGTGTACGTTCCAGCACTTCTTGGACTTGGCACACCGCGATGGGATTACGGTGCACGCGGTTCGTTTTTTGGTATTACTCGTGGAACTTCACGCAGCCACATTGTTCGCGCCGTACTTGAAGGCATTGCTCACCGGGGAACCGACCTCATTGAAGCCGCTGAAACCGATTCGGGACTCACCACCTCATCGGTGCGCATCGACGGTGGCATGAGCAAGAACCCCACCTTTGTCCAGGCTCTCGCCAACGCCTCCCAGCGCCCCATTGAAGTGTCTCCCGTCACCGAAGCAACCACCCTTGGTGCCGCATTTTTAGCGGGTGTCGCGGTAGGAACCTGGAAATCCCTCTCTGATGCCGTGAGTACGTGGTCTCCGGCCGCTGTTGTAGCTCCAGATAAGGCCTTGAACCGCGCACAATGGAACGAGGCAGTGAACCGCACGTCTGGTTGGATACCTGAGTTATCGGCTCTTGACTTCTAGATTGTTAGCGCCCCATTAGGGCAAGTTTTGTCAGTACTTGGAAAGGAACATTCACGTGACCACAGCGCAAGCACGCTTACCGCGTAGCACGCCACCAGCACAACCAACAGAAGTTGATAAACAACTGTTGTTGTTTTCGCAAGGTGTTGAGTTAGCCGCACGCGACCTGTACAAGAAGGCTCTTGAATCAGCAAAGTACTCGGACGATGAAGTGGCAATGCTGACCATGTTTGGCGAACACCACAACACATACGCCCAGGCGATAAACGGTCTCATCGGTAAAGTTGCAACGAACAAGCGAAACGATGCGTTGTACGCAACTCACGTTGGCCAACTTGCTTCAGCCCAGTCGGCATATGCAGCGCTTCAGTCGCTTGAAAACACCGTGGCTGCAACGAATACCGACATTCTCGGCCAACTGCTCGGCATTGATGCAGCCCGAATACTTGCTTCCATCATCACCACCGAAGCTCGCATGGCTGCCGTATTCGGAACGCTTCCTGCTCTTAGTCTCACCTCTGCACTTAACTCAAGTGCAAATTCACTTGCGCCGATCATTGCCCAAGCCACTGAGACAACAACTGAAACGTCGGTATCAGAATGAACAACATTTCACGTCGTGATGCGCTCCGCGTTGGCGGACTTTCAGTTTTCGGCGCTGCATTTCTTGCAGCGTGTGGCAAGCAATCGGGTGTAGTCGGTAGCTCGAACATTTTGAGCGAAGGTGTAGTACCTCCGACAACTGCTCTTCCAGCAGGAATTGTCACCGACGTAGTACTGCTTCGCACGGCCGCTTCGCTTGAGTACAACGCAATCGATACTTACAACGCAGTTCTTGAAGGCGGTCTCCTCACAGGTGATTACGCAAAATTGACCGATGCAGTGAAACGATTCCGCGACGATCACCAAGCACATGCCGATGCAGTAAACCAACTTGTTGTTGCTTCGGGTGGCAAAGCCCATACATGCGCAAACACTCGAATTGACTCGCTATACATTCAACCTGCGCTTGCATTGGTAACAGCAAGCGACAACCCAGACATGAGTAAAGACGTCGTTGCGCTCGCACACGCTTTGGAGAATCTTGCAACGCAGACATACCAAGGAGTAGTCGCTTCACTGACAGCCCCTAGCCTTCGTGCTGATGCAATTCGAGTTGCCCAAGATGAAGCGCGTCACGCTGTTGTGCTTGCACAGGTTCTCAATGGTGGGTACGCATCCGTCGGACCGACAACCAACGCAGCCACGGGCAAACCAAACATTGCATCCGTGCCGTCCGCCTACGGTTCGCTCTCAAGCGTTCTATTGCAAGTTGGCGCGCCAAACGCTGACGGCGTAAAAACCTCATTGACGCTTGAAACACCAAGCCTCAATGGCTTGATCTACGACTACGTCGACTGCCAATAACTCGCCCGTACACTTACCTCGACGGTGAGTAGGTCGGATGATCGCGGGTAATGGTGCTTGCACCACTATCTGAGGAAAGTCGGGGCTTCACAGGACAGAGTGCCGGCGAGAGTCGGGTCGGGGCAACTTGACGCAAGGTTCAACAGAGAACAAACCGCCGATGAGCGCAGTCGCAAGATTGCGAAACAGGTAAGGGTGAAACGGTGCGGTAAGAGCGCACCAGCACGTGAGGCAACTTGCGTGGCTTGGGGCCACCATTCGAAGCAAGACCATGCAGTGGGCATGAGCGGTCCGTTCGTTTGTTGTTTACAACAAACAACCCACGGGTAGGTTGCATAGAGGGATGATCATCGATTACAGAACCCCGCTTACAGACCCACTCACCGTCACTTAATCAGGGACGCGAAACCTGATCATTATTCAATTGCCTCCGCGTCCAGACAATAAGTAATACTCCGATTATTTCAAGTGGAATGTTGATGAGCCCACGATCGAAAACCGGTAACGCGTAATCACCAAACTGCAAACCTGATATTGGCCACCAAAACATCTTTGTATTCGTAAAAGCACCATCAAACACCAAATGCAGGAACATGCCAATGACGAAGGCCAGCATTTTGCTACGTGATTTCTTGCGTCCATAGGTAATCAACATGACCACAGCCATAATCGCCACCATGGTGACAAGACTGTGGAGTGGCCCAGCATGACCGAGAAACACTTCAATGACATCGGGAGCAAGCGCGCCTGCAACAACTAGCCGATACGCAAACTTCTTATCGTGGAATACGAACCAAATAGTTGCAATGGATGTGCCGATAAACCAAAAGAACATGACTTCCTAAAATACGATAAAGCTGCCACAATGCGGGCATTCAGGAAACTCATCTACTGGCAGGGTGCGCAGTGAATTGATTTCGCCTTGCGAGATGTCGAGGTGGCACGAACCACACGTTGGTCCCGTCAAACGACACACTGCCCCATCTGGACGATGTTTGCGCTTTGCCTCATACGTTGACATCAATGACTGTGGGACCACTAACGCCTGAGCACTTCGCTGCTCTGTGAGTAGAGCAATTTCGGCATCAATTTTTTGTTTAGCCGAACTGAGTGCCATGGTCGCAGCAACCAAAGAGCTTTTTGCACTTAATTGCAAGGGAGCGAGTTCGCTCTTTCTTAGTTCTGCAGACTCAACAATGCCCATAAGTTCAAGCTCGCGATCATCAAGCGCGCTCCGCTCGGATGTCACTGTTGCGATTTCATGCTGCAGTGCTTCAGCCTCACGTGGCGCGATAACGGTCTTCAGCTGCCTATTCAGCTTGATTAACTTGTCATCATGTTCGTGTGAGAAGCGATCGACTTTTGTGATTTCCGCATTCGAAGCAACAATCTCTGCATCACAAATCGCAATTTGTGCATCAATTTCAGCGAGTGTTCTCTTTGCCACATCACGATCAACCATTTCCTGCAAATGACTTACACGATGCTTGGCTTGTGAAATTGCAATGTCTGTTGTCTGAACTGCGAGGAGATCTGACAACACGCTCATCACTAACCCGCGACTGTCGTGACAGCCGATGGAGGGAGACCATCGGTGCAGTTGTACACCCAATAGGCACCAATTGGCACGGTATTCACGGGTCCCGCGGGGTAACGATCTTTGATGTACTGCTTGCTTGGCGGCACACTCGCTGCAACCGCGCCAGGAATGGTGGTCGTTGTCGTGGTGGTTGTAGTTGACGTGGTGACAACAGGCAGTGCTGGTGGTTCAACCAGATTCACTACAACGGTGTTGTTCGGCACAACTGGAACCGTAGTCGCATTCTTGCCTTTCGCCTGCGCTGTTGTTGGTGCTGGAATAGTTCCCGCAACCACTTGAGCCAAGCATTCGTTGCCAGGCAGATAGATGCGCTGAGGGGAAAGGTCTACACGTGCTTCGGTTGGCAATGCTGGTGGTGGAGCCGGCCAGTCAGAAAACTCATTAATGGGGATGTCTCCAAGCACTTCGTCCATCAATTGCTTCCAAATTCGCGCGGGATACATAGCGCCTTGAATGCGCGCGTACCCATCTGCTTTTACAAACTCGGGAATGTTGACCATCGGCGTATATGCACGTGGATCACCGACCCACACCGCGGTCGTCAGTTCACGTGTGAAGCCAACAAACCATGCATTCGTATTGTCGTCTTGCGTTCCTGTCTTTCCGGCAGCTGGTCGACCGCCATCAAGTTGTGTTCGACGTGCAGTACCAAACTTCAACACACCTTTCAATACATCCACCGAGCGCAAAGCTGATGCTTCCGAAAGAGCCTGATCGGGATTCAATTCATGCTGATAAATGACGCCAGTGGAGTCTTCAATTTTCTCGACGAAAAATGGCTCATGGTGAACGCCTAAGTTGGCAATGGTTTGGGCACCTGCTGCCATGTCGAGCGGACTCATTTCATTTGCACCAGTAGAAAGTGATGCATATGGCTTGATGAGATTTAGTCGTTCAGCGTCTGTACCCCATTCGGGTTTCGGCATGAAGTCCGAGCTCATCATTCCGTACATCAACGCAACAACTTTCTCAAGACCCACCACTTGTGCAAGCCGGGCATACGCACAGTTAATTGATAGTGCCGTCATAGTCCGCAGGTTTGATACTGGCTGACTCACACCATTTGAAATAAGGAAAGTTGGCTCCTCGTCGTTTCCAGGGTTCGGCAATGTGCACGGGAGCGTTCCATCAATCACGTCCTCTGGCAGCAGTCCAGCCTCCATTGCCGCCGCAAGAATAAACATCTTTACGCTCGAACCCGTTTGACGCCTACGCATAGCAACGTTTACTTCGCTCACCAAAAAGTCGCGACCACCCACCATTGCTCGAACACCACCCGTTGCGTTGTCAATAGTGACAACTGCCGCCTGAATGTTTGCCGAGTTCTCTGGCATTTGCTCAAGTGCTGCTCGTTCGGCTGCAGCCTGAGCGCCTTTGTCAAGCGTTGTGTAGATGCGAAGACCGCCATAAAACAACTTTTTGTAGCGCTCTTCGTACGTTGCGCCAAGAATGTCGGAGCGGTTCAACAAATAGTCACGGACCGCTTCGGAGAAATAGGTGCGTCCAGTATCAGTTGCACGAGAAATCTCGCGACGATTTTCAGGAATTGGGCAATCTGCATCCTCAACTGTTCGCAATCGAGGATTTTCCCAGTTCTTACACGCAAGCGTGGCCTGCTCTGGGGTCATCTCTCCAACTTCTACCAATCGACTGAGCACTTGCTTGTAGCGGTAACGAGATGCGTCGGGCTTCGTAAATGGGTCACGGGAAGAAGGCGCTTGCACCATGCCGGCAAGAAACGCCCCCTGATTTTGCGATAGCCCTTGCACTGAAGTGCCAAAGTACACCTCGGCAGCAGCCTGCAAACCAAACGCGTTATTGCCGAAGAACACAGTATTGAGATACCGCTCAAGAATTTCTTCTTTGGATAATTGTTTCTCCAACATCACTGCTCCGCGAATTTGCAGAATCTTTAAACGACTTCCCGAGATTTTTCCGCCAAGCAATTCGTTCTTAATTACCTGCTGAGTAATTGTCGAGGCACCTTGTCTTCCACCACCTTGCGAGTTAGCCAGCAGTGCTCTTCCAATCGCTCTCAAGTTCACACCGTCGTGCTCAAAAAATACCGAGTCCTCAACAGCAATGAACGCATTCCTTACTGGTTCAGGAACCGCAGAAATTGGGGTCTGCTGCGTGTTCTTCACTTGAAACACGCCAACCTGCTGCCCATTTACATCGAGCAAAATACTGCGCTGGGCCAACCCTGAGAACTGTGACAGCGCTACCGGTTCCTCGCTATGCGCGTTCAGGATCCCCCAGGCCTGTGGAGCCATGGCCGTAATGATGGCCGTGATCGCAAGTGCTCCGGCGAGCATGGTGATCAACAGGCGGATACTCAACCTCAAGTGGGGATTCACGTTGCCTTTAACACTAATCTGCCTACATGTCATCTTCCCGCCAGTTCCCGATTCGCCCATTTCGCTTTGGAATTCAAGCAAGCAGCACACCGACTGGCAGGGAGTGGGTGGAACTTGCGAGAAAGACCGAATCGCTCGGTTATGGCGCACTCACCATGCCCGATCACTTCACTGATCAACTTGCGCCGCTTCCAGCACTCACCGCTGCAGCAATGGCAACGTCAACACTTCGCATTGGCGCGTTGGTGTGGGACAACGACTACAAGCACCCAGTGGTATTTGCAAAAGAAATGGCAACGCTCGATGTGCTGAGCGATGGCCGACTCGACTTGGGCATTGGTGCGGGGTGGATGATGACCGACTACGAACAGTCAGGCATTCCATACGAATCTGCCGGCACTCGCATCGACAAGATGATTGAAGGCATTGACATCATGAAGGGTTGCTTTGCGCAAGGGCCGTTCTCGTATGCAGGCAAGCACTACACGATCACCAATTACAACGGCATGCCAAAACCTGTGCAAGGAACATGTCCACCAATCCTGATTGGCGGTGGCGGAAAACGCGTACTCACCTATGCAGCAAAGGTCGCCGACATTGTGGGCATCAATGCCACCATGAGTGCTGGTGCAGTTGGACCAGAAGCCATCGCCACCATGACCGCCGAGGCTGTTGACGCAAAGGTGGACATTGTGCGCGAAGCTTCGGGCGACCGCATCAACGACATTGAAATGAACATTCGTGCCTTCCTGGTGAATGTCACCGACGATGCCGAAGGCGCTATCAGCAGGCTGGCAAAGGGTATGGGTGTTGAAGAATCAATGGTTGCCAACACCCCATTTGCGTTAATGGGACCTCCAAACAAACTGATCGAAGACCTGCTTGCTCGCCGTGAGCGTTGGGGCTTTTCCTATGTAATCGTTGGTGGTGAAGACGTAGAGGCGTTCGCGCCAGTGGTGGCAGCGCTCGCCGGCAAATAGTTGACGGCATGAAGTGTGATTAGGCACAATGTGTCATAACCTAGAAGTCGGATTAGCCACAAGGGCTCTTCCTCATTTCACGAAAAGAGAAAAGTTATGCGCGGTACCGTCAAATTCTTTAATGCAGAGAAGGGCTACGGCTTTATTTCACGCGATGGAGGGGACGATGTTTTCGTTCACTTCTCGAACATCAAGGGCGAAGGCTACAAGTCTTTGTTCGAAGGTCAAGCCGTTGAATTCGACGTTGCACCTGGTCGCAAGGGTGAGGAAGCACAAAACGTCGTCGTAATCTGACGAACTAATTAATAATTCAGTCGATCGGATCGATCGGCGTGCTTAAACCACACGCCGATTCGATCTGCTCGGCGATTGCAAGGCAGTGAAGATCGGTGAAGCGAGACCCGATCACCTGGACACCAACTGGAAGCGAGTCGGCCATTCCGCCCGGCACCACCACTGCAGGAAGTCCAAGCAAGTTTGCTGGCAACACAGCACGTAGTTGTTGCAAAGTTCCCATTGCGTTTTCTACATCTTTGATGTCATTGTCGTAAACAAACGCTGGCTCTGTCCACGTTGGACAAATAAGCACAGGGTTCTCCTTAAACCACAACGACCAACGTCGTGCAACACCATTGCGTTGCGTCTGCGCATTTACCCAGCCCGCAAAGTCAACTGGTGTCATACCTTCACTGGTGAGTTCAAGGAATCGCCTACCGCCCTCACCCATCACCATGTTCAGCAAGTCGAGCTGCAACGTAAGTTCGCCATTCATTTGAATTGACCACAACAAACATGCAAGTTCGAAGTCTGGTGGCGTCGTTTCCACAACTTCATGCCCGGCATTTGACAACGCATCGGCAGCTTTGCGAACTGCTGATTCAATACCAGGGTGTGTAGTTCCACCCGGTGGGTTAGCCATTACGGCAACGCGAGTTTTCTTTGCAAGAGGAAATTCATCGAGCACTACAGGAACACTGATTGGGTCACGTGCATGTGCACCAGCAACTACTCGCAAACCAGCACGCACGTCTGCAATGCGTCGTGCCATCACTCCTTGGCCGAGCATGAGTTGCGAACTGAGACCGAAGTCTTCAATGGGAAACATCTGCGCATCGGGCACAACACCTTTGGTGGGCATGATGGAAGCGATGCCGTTGCAATGAGCAGGGTTGCGCAGCGAACCACCGATGTCGTTACCTAGACCGAGCGGCGACATACCGCTGGCAAGGGCAGCACCTTCGCCACCACTTGAACCACCTGCGGTGCGATCTGATTTCCATGGGTTCTTTGTTCGCCCGTACAGGGTGCTGTCAGTGTGTACACGAAGACCCAAGTCGGGCATGTTGGTGCGGCCAAGCATGATTGCACCAGAAGCCTTCATGCGCTCAACAGTTGGCGCATCAATAGCAGGAATGGCCTCAGCAAGAGCGGTAATACCTTGTGTCGTGGCCTGACCCGCAACATCAATATTGATCTTGACGGTATAAGGAACGCCATGAAGCGGACCAATTGTGCCACCTTGCGCAAGAGCCTTGTCTGCAGCATCAGCAGCAGTGCGAGCCTCATCACCCATCACCCGAATAATGGCGTTGACTTTAGGGTTCACTTCATCGATTCGGCTGAGATGCGCATCTATCACTTCTCTGCTGGAAAATTTTTTACTGCGGATTCCTTCTGCAAGATCTAGTGCACTCTTCCGCCACAGTTCGTTTGTCATGTTTCCCCCTTGAACCAAGAGTAACCAAACAAGGCTCGGGCACTAGATTCGGAGCGTGGTGAAGAATCAACAAGCGTTCGGGTCATTTCTTATCGTGTTTGCCAGCGCTTGTTTTGCCATGGTTCCGTTCATGGCAAAGACCACCTACGACGAAGGTGCTAACGCTCTTGGCATGTTGTCTTCCCGATTCGCGATGTCAGCGGTTTTGATGGTCATCTTGCGTTTTGTATTCGTTCGCGACACGCCATGGCCGCGCAGACAGCTACTTCCCGACTTGCTGTCACTTGGTTTTGTGGGCATCACCATTTGCTCACTCACCTACTTCACCGCTATTCGCGATATTGATACCAGCCTTGCCATTGTTATTTTCTACTGCAACCCCGTCATGGTGGTGCTTGCTTCATGGTTGATCTACAAGAAGAAACCATCGAAGAGCATTGTGTATGCGTTGATGTTCACCATGGTCGGTGTGGGCATAACCTCAGGCGAAATTGGTGGAGGAAGCACACAGGCTGTTGTACTCGTACTCATTTCTTCTCTCGCCTATGTTTTCTATGCGCTTGGCTGTTCTCGTTCGCTCAAGCACACCGACATGTTCACGGGAGTCACATTCGTAAATATTGGCGCAGCACTTGGTTTCAATTTATATGCACTCGTTTCGCCAGGTGGAATGACTGCCGATTACCCAGACACCACCAAAGGGTGGCTAGTCATTGTTGCATTGGCAATTGTTGGAACAGTGTTTCCTACATCTACCTTTTTTATGGGTTTAAAGCGCATTGGTACGAACATGACCTCCATTTTCACTACTAGCGAACCAGTTTTTGGCATTGCATGTGGAATTCTGATTTTGAACGAGCAACTGTCTTTGAACCGCGTGATCGGCGCAGCATTTGTTATCGGCGCATTGCTGATGCTGTCGGTTGTTGAGTCGCGTTCTGAAACGGTTACCGCTCACCAATAACCGGAAATTGTTCGATGACTACCCGTAATTCTGCAACAACAGAGTTCCGTAACTCGGCGACGGTTTTACCAAGTCGCACCACGACAAGATCGCGGTCAGGTATCACCATGATGTACTGGCCTTCATAACCAGCGGCAACAAGACTGTTGCGCTCTCCTGGCAGCGTCCACCAGTGAGCCCCGTAGCCCAAACCTGTTTCTTCGTCGAACGCGTGCTGTGCTCGTGCGTGGTCAACCCAACCTTCGGGCAAAATTCGCACTCCATTGCACACCCCGTCGCGAAGGTACAGCAGACCAAACTTGGCGAAGTCTCGTGCGGTTGCGTACACATACGAAGAACCAACAAAGGTTCCTGCCGCGTCATACTTCGGCAGGGCCTTCATACCTATTGCGTCGAACAATCGACTGCGCATAAAGCTCTCGATATTGACATGAGAACCAGTGGCATCGCCTAAAGCGTTGCCAAGCAGCCGGGTGACAATGTTGGTAGTTCCCGATGAATACACCCATTCAGCACCTGGCGCTGCGGCAAGCGGTTGCGCAATCGCATATGCCGCGACATCGTCTTTGCCGGATCCAAAAAGCATGTCGATTACATCGGATGCGTCGCCGTCTACATAATCCTCTACCCATGACAGCCCAGACCGCATCTCCAGCAAATGTTGCAAAGTGATGTTGCGTCGGTTATCCGACTCCCACCCAGGAAACAGTTGGCTATCTGCAACGTTCAACAGCCCATCCATCTGCGCAATTCCGACGAGAGCATGCGTGATGCTCTTTGCCATCGACCACGAAATGAGTGTGGTTTGAGCTGTGACTTCAGGTGCGTATGTCTCGGAGACAATCTCGCCTTTATGAATTACCAGTTGAGCGAGAGTCACATTGTCGCTAGTCACTTCTGAGCCTCCAAAAACTTGGCAATGCACAGCACTTCGTCCATTGCATCGTTGCGCAACACTCCGTGAACATCATGAACACCAGCAGGCGGAAGGATGGCTTCTTGAACTTGCTTGCTTAACGATGAAAGCGGCATAAATAATTGGTCTGCGTTGCGAGTGGATGCAAGAACTCCGTTATCCACTTCGTACACAATGTTGTTGAACGAAACAGTGAACTTTCCTTGACTGCACAGCTTCTCTGCTTGTTCCTGCCTGCGCAGCACCGTTTCAAATGTTTGAATGCGATCTCGCAAGTAGGCAGCCTCTTCATAACGCTGAGCTTCGGAGTGAGCATTCATTCGTGCGGTCAATGCGTCGCGCACAAAATTGCTCTTTCCAGTAAGCGCATCGGCAGCCTGTTGCACAGCATTGGCGTACGACTCTGGCTCTGCAGTTCCCGAACATGGGCACTGTGCAAGACCTAGCCGCGCAGCAGAACACACTGGCGCACCTTCTGGGGCTACATAGTTACGACCCATGCGCACTGTGCAGCGCCGAAGTGGAATAACCGACTCAATTGCATCTACCACTTCCGTTGCCATGTTGCGCGTAGAAATAGGACCGATGCAAATGCCCTTTGCAGACGGAGTCTTGGACACCATCAATCGCGGCCACTCTTCCTCGGTAGTTAGTCGCACGTAGCAGTACTTTGCCGTTCGCGTACCCGCGTGGTTATAGCGAGGACGCAGCCTGCCAATAATGCGTAACTCCAACACTTCGGCAGTCAACAAGTCGGGTGTTTGAATGAACTCAATCCCCTGCATCAGTTTCAGCAATGAGCCCACTTTTGTTCGCGATTCGTTCGTTCCGAAATAGCTGCGCACTCGTGAGCGCAAGTTGCTGGCTTTACCCACGTACAACACCTCACCTTGCGCGTCGGTGAACATGTACACACCAGTAGTTCGCGGCAAGGTTTCAGTGAGCTTCAACTTCTTTGCTTGAGGATGTGAGCCAAGTTTGGGCAATGCGATGAGATCATTCAGGTCGTAGACACCAAAACCTGCGGCGCGCTCGATTAAGTAATGCAACAGGTCCCCAGTTGCCAACACATCGTTCATGGCGCGGTGAGCAGGTTGGTGTTTCAACCCAAGACTCTCGGCCAGCGTTGACAGTTTGCAATTTGGAACCTCGCTGCGAACAAGCCTCCTCGCCAAAGAAACTGTGTCGACCACTTTGTTGGATAGCCGTGGCCGACCATCTCGCTCGAGCGATGACTGAATGAACCCCATGTCAAATCGGGCATTGTGCGCCACAATCACCGAGTCGCCGATGAACTCAACCAAGTCGTCTAGCACGTCTTCAATGGGCGGCGAATTCATAACCATGATGTCGGTGATACCTGTGAGCATCACGATGAATGAAGGAATGGCGCAACCCGGGTTCACCAAAGTGTTAAAGCGTGCAATCTCTTCCCCACCTTGATACTTCACTGCACCAATTTCAGTGATTCCGCCAACATCGGCAGACGACCCTGCAGTTTCTAGGTCGAGTACGCAAAACACCACATTGGACAATGCTGGACTTGCATCATCGAGTGACAGTTGCATGATTTACCGAGTGTAATTCTCGATTCGTGTACATAAATGATCAAAATCGGTTCGATCGTGACTGACCACAATGGCACTCACCCCAAGGCGATTGAGATGCTCACGGATCTGGTTGCGCACGCTTTCTCGCGACTCATCGTCAATTGCCGAGAGCGGTTCATCGAGCAACACGGCCTGCGGGCTGCCGATGAGCGCCCGCACGATTGCCACGCGTTGGCTCTGCCCTCCCGACAGTGTTGGAGCCAACTGCTCGGCAACATTGGCAACTCCGAATTGCTCCAGAGTTTCCATTGCTAATTTCCGCGCAATATTGCGCTTCATGCCCCGCATGGTGAGCGGAAAGGCGGCGTTGTCCAGTGCGGTCATAAACGGAAACAGCGAGTGATCCTGAAACACCATTCCAATGTTGCGTAATTCGGGTCGCACAAATTGCTTCTTTGCGGGAGCGTCAACGATTACCCCATTGACTTTCAATTCGCCTTCACCAAGCGGGCACAGGCCGGCAATCGTCCGCAATAGCGAAGTTTTCCCTATTCCGTTTGCGCCAAACACGCCAACTATCTCATTGCCAAACTCAAGCGAAAAATGACGAGAAAATGCACCGACCGCAACAGTGCCATGCAATGAAATCATTGCGATGCACCACCAATCCAGCGATCACGCAAGCCCACGAGCACGCCTACACAAATAGCCACAAGCAAGACGCTCAAGGCATAAGCGCCCTCAGGGTTGCTCTCCAGCATGGTGTACACCGCAAGCGGTGCCGTTTGTGTTCGACCCTGAATATTGCCAGCGAATGTTATGGTCGCCCCAAACTCACCTAATGCCCTTGCCCACGCAAGCATGAGGCCAGCCACTAGGGAAGGCTTCAACAGCGGCAGCGTGACCCGCATAAACCGCGTGAGATCTTTGGCTCCCATAACCGCTGCAGCCTCTTCGTATTTCGAATCGATAGACCTGAGTCCGCCTTCAAGGGCAAGAACCAAAAACGGAAGAGCCACAAAGGTTTCGGCAATGATTACTCCCCACAGTGAATACGTGAGTTGAATGCCAACAACACTGTCGAGCACCCCTCCAAGCAATCCACTCGTCTTTCCATAAGCGCCCAACAACGCAACTCCACCCACAACAGGTGGCAGCACCATAGGTAACAGCACCAAAGCGCGAACGAAACGACGGCCGGTAAATTGCATTCGCGCCAAGCACCATGCGAGTGGCAAGCCAAGCACAAGCGCCAGCAAAGTTGCACTCACTGATGCGTACAGCGAGATTCTCAAGGCATCACGAGTAGCAACATCGGTCAATTGACTCCACAGTTTTGACCAGGCAACTCGCTTCAACAAGCCAACAATCGGCAATGCAAGAAAAAGAACACCGATTAAGGCCCCAATGCGCACAAAGCGCGGAGTACGTGAACTGACACTATTCATCTATGGAGCCAAGAATCCAAATGATTTCAGAACTTTTAATCCGGCAGGCGACAGAACAAATTGCACAAAGGCTTCAGCTTGTTTGGAATTCTTGCTTCCCTGAATGACGGCTATTCCATAGGATGCTTTCACGTTCTTGCTTGCAGGAATGGCGATTGCTAAAACTGATTTCTTCGTCGCCATTGCATCTGTTGCATACACAATTGCGGCATCGGCATCACCCGTAGACACCGCATTCAGTGTGGCTGTCGCGTCAACACCGCGTGTAATTTTTGACTCTGCAATCACCACGCCGTATCGCGACAGCACTGTTGCCGCATACACGCCGCATGGGACAGTCTTTGCACAGAGCGACACGACCGATGCCTTTGCCAAATCTGATACCGACGAGATACCCAGAGGATTTGAACGCTTCACAATCAATTGCATCGAATTGCGAGCGAATACTTTTGGTGACTTCACCACACTTCCTGATGCCAGCAACTTGTCAAAACTGATTAAGTCGGCAGCGGCAAGGACATCAGTTGGTGCACCGGACTGAATCTGTGACACCAAACTGGAAGTTGAGGCGAAATTGAAACGAACCTTGATGGACGGACTCGCTTTCTCAAATTGCCTACCCAACTCGGCGTAGGCCTTGGACAGTGAAGCAGCAGCCGAAACTGTGATGGTGATCCTCTTGGTCTGAGTTTGCTCTGCATGAGCAGGGGCACCAACTCCAACGACAACCGCAAGAACGACCATGAGTAATCTCAGTCTGGCTAACATAGTCACAGTGAGACTATATACGCCTTCTGTGCTTGACCATGTAGTCCTCAGGCTTGTCTGCGAAAAGCCCCAGCACGGATTTGCCATTTCCAAGGAACTCGACGCAGACGAATCTCTTGTCACCGTGATGAAGGTGCGCCGTCCCTTGGTCTATCGATCCATCAACAGTCTGGAAGCCGCAGGACTCATTCGGCCATCAAAGACCGAAGCCGGAGTCCACGGATCTGAACGAACGGTGTACTCCCCAACTGCACTCGGCAAGACGACTTCAGCAAAGTGGCTAGAGAGCATTGTTGAACATCCGAGAGATGCCCGCATTGAACTTCTGGCGAAGTTCGTTCTTAGGAGCCGTGCAAACCTGTCAAACAAAGGATTGGCTAAACGCCAACGTGACCTTTTTTCTGTCTTCGCTCAAGAATTTAAGGCAAAGGAGCAAGCGGCTGAGCCACGTACAAAGCTGGTTGCACGCTGGAGATATGAATCCATTCACGCCATGATCCGCTTACTCGATTCGGTGATTGACGACTAATTGCCTAAAGTTTGACTAGACAAGGAGACTCACATGATTCACGAAGTTATTGAAAAATGGCACCTGCACATGAAGGGCCAACTTCCAGGTGGCCTCGATGATTTGCTTGATGACGATGTGGTATTCATCTCCCCAATTGTGTTCACTCCTCAAGAAGGCAAAGCAATCACCAAGTTGTACTTACAAGCAGCAGGACAAACACTGCCCGGAGAGAAGAAATTGGCAGGCTCGCCTAACACTGACAACAAAGCGTTCCGCTACATCAAAGAAGTTCTCAGTGGTAGCACCGCAGTGTTGGAGTTTGAAACTTATGTTGAGGGTAAATATGTGAACGGAATTGACATGATTACCTGCAACGACAAAGGAAAGATCACTGAATTCAAAGTGATGATTCGACCATTGCAGGCAATCAATCTTGTGCATAAGCAAATGGGCGAAATGCTCGAACGCATGAAGCCGTAGCGAAGTAGTCTTGCCCTATGAGCCCACATGATGAAGACCATTCCAGCCACCGCATCGGTTTACTCCGCGCAATGGTGCTGGGTGCCAACGACGGCATTATCAGCACAACATGCCTTGTTCTTGGTGTAGCGGCAGCCACTGCAGAACGCTCAACGATTCTTACTGCCGGCATGGCAGGCTTAGTTGCTGGTGCGGCAAGCATGGCTCTTGGCGAATATGTCTCTGTTAGTTCCCAACGAGACTCCGAACAGTCTGACATCGCCAAAGAGAAGTGGGAACTCGAACACACTCCCGAAATTGAGTTGGCAGAACTTGCCGGCATCTACCGCAAGAAGGGTTTGCCACAGGCACTTGCACACGAAGTTGCAGTCGAACTCACGAAGCACGACGCTCTCAAGACTCACCTTGCTGAAGAGCTTGGCATCCATGAAGCAACACGTGCTCGCCCGATTCAAGCAAGCGTCGGTTCAGCAGGATCATTCGCTGTTGGTGCCGCAATTCCCCTCATCGCGGTTTCTCTATTTACAGAAGCCATGCGTTTCACTGGCACCATTGCTGTAGTTGTGCTCACCCTGATTGCATTAGGTGTTTCGAGCTCCAAATACGGTGGAGCAAAACCTGCTCGCCCAGTACTGCGCGTGGTCATTGGTGGACTTATCGCCATTGCCATCACGATTGCAGTTGGCGACCTGTTTGGCGCTGCCGTCGCCTAAGGGCGTTTCACCAAAATAACACACACGGTTCCACTGATTAGTGAAACGGCTTCTGCATCACATTCAAGAACTGAGTCGTGACGCGCTAGATCAATTGTCGAATCTCCACACTTCACTTGCGCGCTTCCACCAACTGCAACAACACTGCTTGCACTATTTAAAAGCCCAGCGGTAGCAACAATCGCCATTTCACCGTCGGCTTCTTTTCGTCGCACCATCAAGTTGATATCCAAAATTGGGCCATCTGTGAGCGTTGCTTCAGTAATTGCATCGCCTCGGAACCGAACTACCTGCATTGGCAAGCACTGCAGTTTCTTGCGGTCAACAGACAACAACATGCCAGCACCTTCAACTACCGCCAGATAACGATTCACACACTCAATGCGTGAGAAAGGTCCGTCTTCGTTTACTGGCGCCATGGCGAGTCGCCAAGTCCACTCACCTGCTTCATTTCGATCACTCGCAATTTCGTAGCTTGTGCCACGACCATTGACCCATGGCATTGGAGTGTGTTCGCTACTTCGTTGAATTCGCACTCAGGCAAACTACACCGCCTATGGTTTGTTCATGGAACACACACCAAAAACTGAATGGGCGCGTCCAGTTGTCTATTTCGAAATTGAAGCACGAGATGAGAACGTCTTGATTCCTTTCTACAAAGAAATGTTCAACTGGGATATTGGTAGTGGCCCAATCCATCGCATTCCCACGGGAATCGGCGGACCAGAAAACGGAATTGGTGGTCATATTCGCAAAGGTAAGCGTGGCGGCATTGCGCTCTACATCCAAGTGAAAAGTGTTGAGCGCTCGCTAGTGCAAGCGGTCGAACTTGGCGGAACCAAGACCATGGATCCGTATCAAATTCCTGGCGGCGCACTGATTGCAGGAATCACTGACCCTGAAGGCAACTCCCTCACGCTCGTTCAGCAATAGTTGCTAAAACAGTGAAAACACTTCGTGCGTTGTTGAACCTTTCGCAATGCACGACAACCACTCAGCACTGATGCCCGAATAGTTCCTGTATCCGGCGTCTGCCTGACTTGCCTCGCCGAACAGCGTGACCACGATAAATTTGCCATTTGCATCGACTGCAACCGTTCTTCGCGCTAAACCCGGGCGATTGAGATAACACCACTCCTGCATCTGTTCATCAAGAGAGTGAAACTTTTCCACAGAGACACCACCAACAAGGGTGAAAGTTTCAACTTCAATTGCAGCCATGCTTCTGAGCGTACTCCAGCTGATTAGTCAGCCTTAATTGATGAGATCCTGCGACCATTCACCCACATTGAAATGGTGTAGCCCTTCAGCGAGCGTGTACTCATTATTAGCTTTTGTGCATTGACATTCGTTTTTGTAGTCCAAGTAATGGTTGGCTTTCCTTTTGCCGTTGCTCTAATGACGATTGGAGCATTACGCAGAGGTGAAGTAGCAACAATTGAATATTTACTTCCCGACTTTTGAACGATTAGGCCCACATCAATCAAATCAACTAATGGCGCACCAGCATTCACTGAACGTGCCCCTTCCACTGCAGCAATAGTGGTCGATGTCGTGCTGGTTGTGCTGGTTGTGGTGGTTTCTTCAGACGGTGCGCCATCCCCGGAAGAATCGTTGCTAGGAAGAGTTGTTTGCGGTGGACTGACAACAGCAACCAAAGTTGATGTGCCGGGCAAAATGTGCTGACCCCACGACGTGACGTACAAACCGTTGGTGTAGTACTGACCGCCAGATCCAGCCCCAATTGGATTCCAAATATAGGTTGCGTTTTCTGGATAACCCGTTGGCCAATAGCGTCCGTTTAGCAAGCGATCTGCTGGCCATGTGCGCCATTCACCATTACGTCCACATACAAGCGGAGTGCACACTGAGGTGGTCATCACTTGACCAGTTGCGTTGTCAACCAAGTTCCACGTACCAACTCGTGGTCCTTCGTACATGTCGACCTGTGGGACTCCAGGCACAAGCGTTTCAGTAGCAACTGTTGTGGAGGTGCTGAGCGGATTGATAGTGGTTGATGAGCTTGGGTTATAGGCAGCGGGTGTGTTGATGACCAACGTTGCTGAATAAGAAACGGAATCATCAATCATCCAAGCTTCAACTTCATAGGTTTCACTCGCACTCAAATCGCGAAAATCCCATGTGTGGATGTAGCCACCCGCACAAGTAGACGCAGAAATTAAGCGAGTTCCTGGGCTGGGATAGGTGCCTGTGCTGATGACCGTTGCACCATTTCGCAACGTATATCCGTACGAGACATCAGTGAAATCAATTCTTGATTGAGCACTGCGCACACAGAGGGCAACTTGCGCTTGTGACTGGCTAACACAGTCTTGGCCGCAGCTGACACCATTGGAATTGATGACATACACATCAATTCCTGTTACACCAACGGCGTTGGCTGGAGCGGGAGAAACCAGCGCTATCGAACCGAAGAGAAACAGTGTTACAAAAATTCGCTTAAGTGCCTGAGTGGTCATGGACTCACTGTATCCATTGGGTCTCACAACGTATTGATTAGCCTCGTAACCGTGCCAACTAGCCAGCGACTGTCGGGAACGCTGTTCGTTATGGCCTCAAGTATCGGTTTTGCCGTTGTACCAACAATTACACGCACCGCCTATGACGAGGGAGCAAATGCTCTCGGCGTCATGACCCCACGGTTTGCCATAGCCGCGCTTCTCATCACTGCCATTCGACTGATGTTCGGTAAAAAGGAAGGCTGGCCGAATATCAAACTTGCGATTGCCATGTTTTTTATTGGCGCTATTGGTGTCACTGCAGTGTCCCTGTTGTACTTCATCGCCATTGGCCAAATTGATTCCAGCTTGGCAATTGTGCTGTGGTACGCCTACCCCGTTCTCGTATTGCTCATCGCGTGGGTATTTGAAAAAAAGCGACCGTCAGCAACCATTGTCATACCACTCATTTTGACCCTCACAGGCATCGCAATTTCGGCGGGACAAGTTAAAGGCGGCAACACCACAGCAATCATCTTGGTGGTGAGCTCGTCAATGATTTTTGCGGTGTACATCACCGTGCTCTCGAAAGTTACGCAGAAAATGGGACTGCTCACCGGAGCATCAATTCTCAATTTAGGAACTGCTACGGGCTACATCGTGGTTGGGGTGTTCTCCACCAGTGCGTTTGCGCCAGTATTTCCGACCACCGGAAAAGTTTGGTTGCTCATTTCAGGAGCAGCAGTTATCGGAACGACACTGCCGTTTTTATGCTCTCTCGCCGCGTTAAAGCGGATCCCAACTGGCATGTACTCGGTAATCACCACACTTGAACCTGTATGGCACATCATCATGGGCGTGATATTCCTTGGCGAAGTGATGACGGATAACCGAATCATCGGAGCAAGCCTCACCGTTGGTGGATTATTACTGTTCTCGGCACTGGAAGTACGGACCAAAGACGCGTCAACACCTGTGACAATCTAGAAACAATGGTGGGCGTTGAGGGACTTGAACCCCCGACATCTTCCTTGTAAGGGAAGCGCTCTAGCCAACT
>BJFW01000006.1 GCA_014190095.1 Actinomycetes bacterium
CGAACCAGCCGATTTTGCCAACTGCTCCAAGATCACCCATGTTGGTCACTGAACAATCGTCAATAAATGCCTGTTCATCAGGAACTACACCTGATGGCCACACTTCAACGTTGGCATCAATATCACCGCTTGACATACCGGCGAACATGGCGTTCTCGTCGATGTCCACGATTTCTACTGGGTTGCCAAGATTCTTCTCGATCAACTGCTTGACGATTTCCACTTCAACTGCCGAAGCCGACCAGTTGTTACGGGCAATCTTGATGGTTTCTGTACCGGTTGCATCGAGGTTTAACTCAGGTGCAACACAACCGTCTGTAGCGGCTGCTGTGGTATCTGATGCCGTGTCGCTTCCACCGCAAGCAGCCCCAATAACCGAACTGATTGCAACCAGACCTACGACCAGCAATTTCCTGCTTGAACGCATGTTCTCCCCTTTTGTTATGAATGCACCGAAGGTGCGTGAAATCAGCATAACCAAGCCTTGAAGACATTGGTAGCAGTGGAAGTAAGGTAAAACCGTGCCGGGGGATGCTTTGAATGCCATAGAAGTACGCAATGTTTGGAAGGTGTTTGGGCAGGGCTCGCCTGACGAAGCCGTTGCATTGGCAAAAGCGGGTTCAACACGCCAAGACATCATTACGAGCACCGATCAAACGGTTGCCGTACGTGATGTTTCATTTAGCGTTGCTCGCGGCGAAACATTTGTTGTAATGGGTCTGAGTGGTTCAGGAAAGTCAACTTTGATTCGCTGCCTGTCACGTCTCATCGAACCCACTTCGGGCGAAGTGCTCCTCAATGGTGAGAACCTGCTCGCCATGAGCGACGATGAACTTCGAGAAATTCGCCGCGGAAAGATCAGCATGGTGTTTCAGCACTTTGGACTATTCCCCCATCGCAAAGTGATTGACAACATTGCGTATGGTTTAGAGGTTCAAAGAGTTGATAAAGCCACTCGTCTTGCACGTGCCACCGAAGTGCTCAACATTGTTGGACTTAATGGTTGGGCCGACCGCTATCCGCAACAACTCTCGGGCGGAATGCAACAGCGAGTTGGTCTTGCGCGAGCACTTGCTGTTGATCCTGAGATTCTGTTGTTTGATGAACCCTTCTCTGCGCTTGATCCACTGATTCGCAAAGAAATGCAAGATGAGTTAATTCGCTTGCAGAAAACCATGCAACGCACCATCATCTTCATCACTCACGATTTCGCAGAAGCGCTTCGTCTCGGCGATCGCATCGCGATCATGAAGGATGGATCATTCGATCAGGTTGGGACTCCAGAGGAAATTGTCTCCAACCCGGCAACACCCTACGTTCGTGAATTCGTCAACGACGTACCGCGTGCAAAAGTTTTGAGCGTTGGCTCAGTGACAGTTTCGGGTACGGCACCAGAAGGCGCGCGTTCGGTGAGCGCATCATCAAGGATTGAAACAATCATCCCACTGCTGCTCGATAACGACGGAGTCTTACGCGTTGTCGATGACAACGGAGTAGCAATCGGTGTTGTCAATCGCCACAACGTCGCAAGTATGTTGCAAGCTGAGCAACAATGAGCAAACGCATCCGCACTGCAGTCGCGGGTGTTGTCGTGTTACTAACGCTGCAAATTTATGGCAGTGGTGGATTCCCCTCATCATGGAACATCGGATTGTCCGAGCCAATCAATTCCTGGCAGTCATGGATTAGAACCAATCGTGACAATCACTGGCTGTTTACGTTCATTCTCAATCCGATTACCTGGATCGTTGATCTTGGCCTTGAGTTCACTGAGTCATTTATTGGCTGGCTTCCATGGTTTATTCCGCCAATTGTTGTATTTGCCATCATCGCTCGGCGCGGCAAATTTGTCATGGCCGGATTCGCCGCCTTTGCCGTGATCTATCCCGGTCTTGTTGGTGTGTGGCAGGAAAGCATCGAGACCATTTCGCTCATGGCGGTTTCTGTGGGAATCTGCATACTGTTGGGCGTTCCCATTGGCGTGTGGACAGCACTGAACAAACGCGCCGAATCAATCTTGCGCCCCATTCTGGACGCCATGCAAACCGTTCCCGCAACGGTGTACCTCATCCCCATCGTGTTGCTTTTTGGAATTGGCAAAGTTCCTGCAGCAATTGCAACGGTTATCTACGCGCTTCCGCCGATGATTCGGCTTACATCTCTAGGCGTCCAGCAAGTACCACGTTCCGCCATTGAAGCGGGCCAAATGTTTGGGGCTACAAAGCGACAAATACTTTCACGCATCCAATTACCACTTGCAGTTCCGTCAATCGTTGCCGGCATCAATCAAACCGTCATGATGGCACTTGGCATTGTGGTCATTGCGACACTTGTTGGCGCAGGCGGACTTGGTCAAGAAATCAATCAGACGGTGCGCCAGCTTTCACCTGGCCGCGGCCTTGTTGTCAGCCTTGCCGTAGTGGCCGTTGCATTCGTGCTCGATCGCGTGAGTATGTCATTGGTTTCGGAACCTGGCTCAACGTACAAGCGACTTCCCCGCAACGTGATCATTGTCGCCATTGTTACATTGGTTGTAGCAACAGTGATTGGTCACATTGCGGGATGGAATGAATTCCCAATCTCATATGGAACTTCGTTCGCCGATCCAATTGACACTGCAGTGAATTGGTTTAGGGACACGTTCTCGTTTATCACTCGACCATTCAACGACTTCATTGTGCGCGACGTCCTCATTCGGGCACAGAACCTGCTCAATAATTCGCTGTCTTGGCAATTAATCGTGGCTGCAGCGATGATGCTGTCTTTTTTTGTTGCTGGATGGAAGATGGCAGTTACCACTGCGCTTGGAATCATGGCAATTGGACTGACCGGTAGATGGACCGATTCAGTTGACACGCTTACACAAACGATCGTTGCTGTAGCTCTTTCCATCGCGATAGCACTTCCAATCGGTGTCTGGCTTGGTAGACGTCCGAGAGCCGAAGCAGCGCTTTCGCCAATTTTGGATTCATTGCAAACTATTCCTCCATTGATCTACGCAATTCCATTTGTCATGATTTTCACTGTTGGACCAGTACCAGGAGTCGTTGCCGCGGTGGTCTATGCCATACCTCCAGGAATTCGACTCACTTCTCTCGGCATTCGCCAAGTCAATAAAGAATCAATAGAGGCGGCAACAACATTTGGCGCAACTGATCGCCAAGTTCTGTGGGGTGTACGCATTCCACTCGCCATGCCAAGCATCATTTTGGCGATCAACCAAATGGTCATGATGGTGCTCGCTATGGCCATCATTGCTGGAATGGTTGGCGGTGGCGGCTTGGGTTACCGGTCAATCGAAGCGTTGACCGGAGCAAATAAAGGCCTTGGAGCGGAAGTTGGCGTTGCAATCGTGATTATGGCAACGATCTTGGATCGCTTGACGCAAGCGACTGCAAAGCGGTTACAAGCACCGGCAGCGATTTAGCAACGACTATTTAGTTGGAAACGCGCCGAGCATTTTTGCTGCGGACAACGTATTTTCCAACAAACAACCAATCGTCATCGGGCCCGTTCCACCGGGCATTGGTGTAATTGCACCAGCCACTGCCTGAACCGCATCAAAGTCTACGTCGCCAACTATTTTTGCTTCCTCGCGCGACACACCAACGTCAATCACTGTGGCACCAGGCTTGACGTGATCTGCCGTGATAAGTCGAGCAATGCCAACACACGACACGATGATGTCGGCTTCGCGACAATATGCCTTCAAATCTTCTGGTGAAGTGTGCGAATGCGTACACGTTGTTGTGGCATCGCCGCCTTTGCGCAAGAACAGCACCAATTGTGGAAGTCCTGTCAGCGTTGAGCGACCGATGACCACGACCTTCTTGCCTTTTGTGGGAATTTCGTAGCGCTCAAGCAAACGCATTACACCAAGTGGCGTGCACGGTGCGTGACCAGGAAGGCCGCGTAGCAACCTACCCATACTGCGCTCAGTCAGACCATCAACATCTTTTTCAGGTGGCAACAATGCAAGCACTGGTTCTGCGTCAAGATGTTTTGGCAATGGCAACTGCACCAGGATGCCGTGCACCGTTGGATCTGCGACAAGTTTGCGCACTTCTGCCTCAACTTGTTCTTGTGTCGCATCATCTTCAAGATGCACGCCAACAGAAATCATTCCCGCTTCTTGCGCTTTCTTGTGCTTGCTCGCCACATAAATGTGGCTTGGCTTATCGCCACCAACCAAAACCGTTGCCAAGCACACTGCTGGCGAACCAGCAGCCTCTATCTCTTTGCGCAAACGCGCAACAGTTTCGTCGCGCAAGTTATTACCATCCATCAAGATGGCGCCGCCCGGCGTGCGCTTATATTCAGTGCTCATGAAAGTCCGACGATTTCGCCGTTCTCATCAAAGTCGATAATTGCTGCGGCTGGCTTGGTTCCAAGACCTGGCAGTGTGCGCATGTCGCCACAAATTGGATACACGAAGCCTGCACCAACCGATGCGCGAACTTCGCGCACATTCAATGTGTGGCCCTTCGGTGCACCCTTCAATGAAGCATCGCCCGAGATGGACAAGTGGGTCTTAGCAATGCAGACCGGCAGGTGACCGAAACCGTTGTCGGTGTAGTTCTTCAACTGCTTGGTAGCAAGGGCCGAATAGGTCACGTTTGCAGCGCCGTAAATGGTCTTAGCAACAGTCTCAATCTTTTCCTTGAGTGAGGCATCGTCGGTGTAGAGCATGTGGAAGTTGTTCTTCTCGTTGCATGCTTCTTCAACTGCTTTTGCCAATTCGACTGCACCTGCACCACCGTCTGCGAAGTGGGTGCACAAAGCAACTCGCGCTCCTGCAGACAGGGCAATCTTGCGAATTGCTTCGTGCTCTGAAGCATGGTCGGTTGGGAATGAGTTGATAGCAACTACTGGTACTACGCCGTGTGCCTTCACGTTTTCGATTTGTGCGCGCAAGTTTTCGCCGCCCGACTCAACGTCTGCTGGGTTTTCTGCGAGCAAGTCTGGGGGCAATGCTTTTCCAGCAACAATCTTGTACTTACCAGAGTGAGCCTTCAATGCGCGCACTGTTGTAACCAACACTGCTGCGTCTGGAGTCATGCCCGAGTAGCGACACTTAATGTTGAAGAAGCGCTCTGCACCCATGTCTGCGCCGAATCCTGCTTCGGTAATGAGGTAATCACCGCTGTGAATGCCGATCATGTCACCGATGATGGATGAGTTACCGTGCGCGATGTTTCCAAATGGACCGGCATGGACGATTACGGGTGTGTTCTCCAGAGTCTGCAGAAGGTTTGGCTTAATTGCATCGCGCATGATGACGGCCATTGATCCAGCGGCGCTGAGCTGTTCTGCTGTTACTGGTTGACCCTTGGTGTTGTAACCAACAACAATTCGCGAAAAGCGACTGCGCATGTCTTCAAGCGATGTTGACAGAGCAAGAATCGCCATTACTTCTGAAGCTGCGGTGATGTCGAATCCTGTTTGACGAACTACACCGTCTTCCTTGGTTCCAAGGCCGACAATGATGTTGCGCAATGAGCGATCGTTTACGTCAATAACTCTGCGCCATGTGATGTTGTCCATGTCAAGGTCAAGTTCGTTGCCCTGGTGCAAATGATTATCCACCATTGCCGACAACAAGTTGTGTGCTGCAGTTACAGCGTGGAAGTCGCCAGTGAGGTGCAAGTTCAGCAATTCCATTGGAATGACCTGGCTGTAGCCACCTCCAGCAGCGCCTCCCTTGATACCAAAAGTTGGTCCCATTGATGGCTGACGAAGACTGATGATCGCGTTCTTACCGATGTGCTTGAACGCCTGTCCGAGACCAACAGTTGTTGTGGTCTTTCCTTCACCAAGTGGTGTTGGAGTGATTGCCGTAACGACGACATACTTTGCCTTTGGACGCGACTTCAATTCGTCGATCGCATCAAGACTGATCTTTGCCAGGCTCTTGCCGTATGGCTCAAGCAAATGTTCGCCGATCCCCATCTGGGCAGCGATGTCCTTTAACGGCAGTGGCTTACCCTGGCGCGCAATTTCGAGATCTGATGGAAACGACATATTGGAGACTCCCCGTTCAATGGCCACCACGTGACGATTTGGTCGCACCACTATATAGGAGCAACCGTGCCTGATATATGACAAACCCCATAAGGATTTGCCCATCGTTCCACGCAGTTCCTGCAATAGTTTGAGCACATGAGCGCAGGCTTGCCCATCATCGATATTTCGCCATTGCGAACTGGGTCGCACGACCCCAAATTCGACACGGCTTCGGGCGAACTATTCGCTGCCCTCAGCGAAATTGGCTTCGCCATCGTGGTTGGCCATGGCGTCGATCCTCAGATCACTGAGAATATGCGTGCAGCAGTGAAAGCAGTGTTTGATGCACCGCGCGAAACGTTGCAACGCAACATGGTGGTCAAAGGCAACTATCGCGGATTCGTGCCGCTTGGATATTTCACACCAAATTCTGGAAAAGGAAAAGCTGATCAATACGAAGCGTGGAAGTTGCATTACGAAACGGACGCCAACGACCCCATTCGCACTCAGTGTGACTTGTATGGTCCAAACATTTGGCCGGCAATTGGCGTTGATGTTCGTACACCAATCATGAATTACTGGCATGCATTAGACGCAGTAAGTGAAACATTAATCATCGCATTGTGCACACAACTTGGAATTGACCCCTCCCTGCTGTTGTCGTGCATGACCATGCCACTCACCAACATGACTTTGCTCAATTATCCACCTGTTGAGCCACAGGCAGACACCTGGGGAATTCACCCACATAAAGATTTCAACCTGCTCACGCTGCTCGCCCATGACCCAATTGGCGGACTAGAAGTGCGCACGCGTAATGACAAGTGGATTAATGCTCAATGTCCAGAAGATGGCATGGTGCTCAACGTTGGCGACATGTTGGAGTTGTGGAGCGGCGGCAGGCTGTTGTCTACCCCTCATCGCGTTTTCAACAAGTCTGGAAAACCTCGACAGTCCTTTCCCTACTTCTCAAAACCTCGATGGGATGTTGTGGTGCAACCACTTGTTGAACCACTTGCAGATTTTGATCGAGTGCCACTCCATGTCGGCACATCTGCTGCAGACATTTGGTATTCGAATTGGCCTGACACTTCAAGCACGGACCCAGCGCAAGTGCTTGGAAAGTTTGACTAACTACTTTGGAAGCGGCGAACCGAGTCGCTTGCGCACTGCTTGATTCATTTCATCATCAAATCCACGAACGTGCTTTTCGCATAGCTCTGCTGCAGCATCGCCATCACCGGCTGCGAGTCGTACAAACATTTCTCCGTGCTCTTGCACCGCGTGTTTCATGTCGGCAACGTCTGCAATGTACAAATGCCACAAGCGATCGCTTTGCGCGTACATCATGTCAAGTGTTGCGGTAAGAAAACGATTGCCCGCCGCATCCCACACAATTTCGTGACAGCGACGGTCGATTTTCATTAGGTCATCGTTGGTTGCGCCTGACTCTTCTGCTCGTGCAAGTACTCGCGCCATTTCATCCCAATGGTCTTGCCTTCCGCGCTTGGCAGCAAGTCGCATGGCGTAAGGCTCGAGCAATGCGCGGGTCTCGTACAACATGCTCAGTTCCATCACGTCAATTCCCGACACCAACATGCCGCGACGTGGGATAACCGTGACGAACTGGTCACGGGCCAAGCGCTGGAGGGCTTCACGAATTGGGGTGCGACCGATGCCCAGTTGGGCCTGTAGGTTCTCCTCTTTAATGACGTCGCCGGGGGCCAGTTCGAGGCGGACGATCTTGTCTCGGATTTCGAGGTAGGCCTGCTCGCTCAGCGAAGTACTCACGCGCGACATCATATCCTGATTTTTACGAGATGATATTGTGCTGATATACTACCGAAATTCAATTGTGGCCTCGCCCAGTGGGGGTGTGGTCCTCTTTTTGGGGGTATCTCGTGAGTGAATTTCCAAGTCGCGCAAAGTGTGTTGTAATCGGCGCCGGGATCGTAGGCAACTGCCTAGTTGGTCACTTAAGCAAGCTCGGTTGGACCGACATGGTGCTCATTGACAAGGGTCCGTTGCCGAACCCAGGTGGATCTACTGGCCACGCATCAAACTTCATATTCCCTACCGACCACAACAAGGAAATGGCTCTGCTCACTCTTGCCTCACAGCAGCAGTACATCGAGCACGGCATGAACAACACCTCTGGTGGTATTGAAGTTGCCCGAACACCAGAACGTATGGAGGAATTCAACCGCCGCATGACATCGGCAAAGGCTTGGGGCATCGACTCCAAGTTGCTTACCCCAGCAGAAATCAAGGAACTTGTTCCGTTTATTAATGAAAAGATTTTGCTCGGAGGTTTCTACACACCAAGCGTGTCGGTTGTCGACTCACTGCAAACCGGAACCTTGATGCGTGAAAGCGCTGTGAAGGCCGGTCACCTGCAAGTGTTTGCAAACACCGAAGTACTCGACCTCGAAACCAAAAACGGTCAAATCTCTGCTGTTGTTACCAACAAGGGTCGAATCGAAGCGGAGTACGTTGTTGTTGCTTGCGGCGTGTGGAGCCCACGTATCGCCAAGATGGCTGGCGCAAATATTCCACTTACGCCAGCGGTACACCAGATGGCAGACGTTGGACCAATTGACGTTCTACAAAAAACCAACGCTGAAGTCGCGTTTCCAATCATTCGCGACATGGACACATTCTGCTACGAACGTCAGTCAACAGGCTCAATGGAAGTTGGTTCGTACGCGCACCGCGCAATCTTCATGCACCCCGATGACATTCCATCAAACGAAGCCTCGGCCCTCTCGCCTACCGAATTGCCACTCACCATGGACGATTTTGATCCGCAGATGGAACAAGCAATCGAACTCATGGAAATGCTCGGCGACGCCGAAATTAAGTACGCCATCAACGGCTTGCTCTCACTCACACCAGACGCAATGCCAGTGCTTGGCGAAACCGTTGAAGTGAAGAACTTGTGGTCGGCTGCTGCAGTGTGGATTAAAGAAGGTCCAGGCATTGCACAACTTGTTGCCGAATGGATGACGTACGGCTACCCACATTTGTGTGACCCGCACTCATCAGACATCAGCCGTTTCTATCCACACGAAAAAACCGAGCACCACATTTACGCACGTTGTAATGAGCACTTCAACAAGACGTACGGCATTGTGCACCCACGCGAACAATGGGCATCACAGCGCAACATGCGTCGTAGCCCGTTCTATCCACGTGAAGAAGCACTCGGCGCAACATTCTTTGACGCTCGCGGTTGGGAGCGTCCACAGTGGTTCGCATCAAACGCGAAGCTTGTTGACAAGTTCCCAGAATTGTGTGCACCACGCGAACACGAATGGGACGCTCGTTGGTGGTCACCAATCACCAACGCAGAGCACATGCAAATGCGCGAATCTGTTGGCATGGTGGACCTCACCGCGTTCAACGAGTTCGACTTTGAAGGCCCAGGCGTTGTCAACTTCTTGCAATACGTCTGTGTAAACAACGTTGATGTTCCAGTTGGCCGTTCGGTTTACACACCACTGCTCACCCCAGGTGGCGGATTCCGTGGCGACCTCACCATCATGCGACTTGGCCAAGAGCACTTCCGTGTAATCACAGGCGCATTCGACGGTGGACGTGACAAGTACTGGTTCAAGAAGTTCATGCCAACAGATGGCTCGGTGACCTTCACCGACATGAGCCAAGCACTCTGCACCATTGGTGTGTGGGGTCCAAACGCTGAAAAGACAATGGCAAAAGCAACACAGACCATTGATGCCGATGGCAAGTTGATTCCATTCGATGTGTCGCAAGCAAACTTCCCATACGGATCAGTACGCGACGTTTTGATTGACGGTGTACCTGCAACCATGTTTCGCATTTCGTATGTGGGAGAAAATGGTTGGGAGGTCTACACGCGCATGGAGCATGGTCTGCGCATGTGGGACACCATTGCAGAAGCCGGAAAAGAGTTCGACATCATTCCAGTTGGAATGGGCGTGTATGCAGTAACCGGTCGCATTGAAAAGGGCTACCGCCTCATGGGTGCGGAACTGGAAAGCGAATACACACCGGTTGAAGCAGGTTTGGCACGTCCGAAGGTGAAGTCAGCAGACTTCATTGGTAAGGCCGAATACATGAAGGCACGTGAAGAAAAGCCAGCGGCAATTATGTGTACGTTGGAAATTCTTGACCACACCTCGAAGGCGGGTATCAAGCGATACCCAACCGGTGGCAACGAACCAATCCTCACCAAGACTGGCGAGCGAATCGTTGACGCTAAGGGTCGCGTTTCGCGCGTCACCACTGCAGGCATGGGACCATCGCTTGGCAAGTACCTCTTGCTCGCCTACCTCACACCAGAACATGCTGTTGAAGGCAACGAACTGCGCGTGATGTACATGAACGAATTGTTCCCTGTGAAAGTCGCACGAGTTGGCAGCCAACCGCTGTTTGACCCGACCGACGCTCGCATGAAGAGCTAAGTAACTCATCATGAACATTCTCGTTTGCGTGAAGCGTGTGCCGGCTCCTGGTGCACGCATCAACATCACCGAAGACGGACTAGCAGTTGACACTGCATTCCTTGGATTCACGGTTAGTCCGCACGAAGAGTGCGCCGTGGAACAAGCTGTGCAGCTCATTGAAAAGCATGGCGGCGAAGTCACCGTACTTACTCTTGGCCCCGTAGAAGCCGAAGAGCAGTTGCGCACTGCAGTCAGTGTTGGTGCAGCTAAAGCAGTGCTCGTTCCCATCAGCGAGTCGGACTGGGACCCACAGCGCACTGCACAAGCAATCGCATCAGTGATCACCGATCTCGAAAACGCAAATGGCAAGTTTGATTTGGTGTTATTCGGAAATGAATCAGCAGACTCCTGTGGTTACCAAGTTGGCATTCGCGTAGCCCTCAAGCTCGGTCGACCAATGGTGAACGGCGCGAAGGGTCTTGACATTGAAGGCAACGTTGCCAAAGTGCGCCGTGAAAGCGATGCCGGTCAGGAGATCTACATGCTGCCGATGCCATCGGCCGTCGGCGTGAAAGAAGGCATCAACCTTCCCCGCTACCCGACGATGAAGGGTCGCTTGGCATCAAAGAAAGTAGAAATCTCACGCACAGAGTCAACTGGTTCAGTTGGCGGATTGAAGATGATCCAATTACAGCGCCCACCAGAACGTGTGAGCAATACACAAATTTTGGGAACTGGTCCAGAAGCAGCGTCTGCAGTTGTGGACTTGCTTGAAGAATTAGGAGTGTTCAAATGAGCGTTCTTGCCGTAATTGAACACGATCGTGGAACGATTGCTTCAGCATCTCTTGGTGTGCTGACAGCAGCCCGCAATCTTGCAACACAAATGGGCGCGTCACTCGAAGCCGTGACCGTCGGAGCGAATGCCGATTCGCTTGCAACAGTTGCTGCTCAGTACGGAGCGACTGTCGTACATCAAGCGCACCATGCGGCGCTCACCGACTTCGGACCAGAAGCATGGGGCGAAGCAGTTGCACAAGTTGTCAAAAAGATTTCGCCGCAAGTGGTCATTGGCACAGGAACAGAGCGCGGTCATGAAGTGATTGCACAAGTTGCAGCGCGACTCGACCTACCCGCATCAATGAACTGCACCGAATTTGATTCGTCGTTTACCGAAATTCAACCATTAAAGGTGGTTCGTGCACGTTGGGGTGGATCGCTGCTTGAACAAGCCGAAGTTGATGCACCAATCAAGCTGGTCACTCTTGCTAACCACACGGTTGAAGCAGTGGAATCTCCGGCATCTGCAGCAAACATGGTGCACGAAGTTGAGCTCAATGATTCAGTCATGCACTCGTTCGTGCAAGATCGCGTTGAACGCGTTGCTGGCGTAACTCTTGCCACTGCACCTGTTGTAGTCAGTGGTGGTCGAGGTGTTGGATCAGCAGAAGCCTTCGCTCCCCTCGAAGAACTCGCCGGTTTACTTGGTGGAGTTGTCGGCTGCTCGCGCGCAGTTACCAATAACGGTTGGCGCAATCACACCGATCAAGTTGGCCAAACGGGAACCCGAATCGCACCAGACATTTATATTGCCTGCGGTATTTCGGGGGCTATTCAGCACTGGGTTGGTGCAATGGCGTCAAAGAATATCCTTGCAATCAACACCGACAAGGAAGCCAACATTGTGACCAAGGCTGGTTATGCCGTCATTGGCGACCTACACAAGATCGTTCCTGCCATCTCTGAGGAAATTCGCCGCCGCCGCGGGTAAAACTCTTTCACAATTTCATTAATGCCATACGTGATATGGCAGAAATCAGGCCGTGGCAGTAGTGTTTCCTTTTTGTGTGGCCCGAATTTTTGGGTCGCAAAACACCTAAAGGGGAATTGTGACCGAAATCGAAACAGGTGGGCCGCGTCGCCGTGGACGTGATCGCCAGGCTGCTGGCCCGCGCTCGCGCCTACCAGAGCAAAAAGCATTTCGCCAGCCACGAATGAAATATGCCCCGACCAAAGTCATCAGCGATGACGAGGTTGAAGCAATTCACCACGCATCGCTTCGCGTGCTCTCCGACATTGGTATCGACTTTTTACTCCCTGAGGCACTTGAGCTGATCGCCAAATCTGGCGGAGCAAAGATTTCAGACAACCGAGTTCGTTTTGACCCAGCCTTTGTAGAAGAGACCATTAAAACATGCCCAAGTGAATTCAAATTGCACTCACGCAACCCGAATCACACGCTCAACATCGGTGGCAACTGGATGGCATTTGGTTCAGTTGCGAGCCCGCCAAACTTCATGGAGCTCGACGGCACGCGTCATGCAGGAAACCGCCAAAACTTCCAAGACCTCCTGAAGCTGACCCAAAGTTTCAATATCGTGCACTTCACTGCCGGCTATCCAGTCGAACCTGTTGACTTGCATGCCTCCATTCGTCACTTGGAATGCACCTACGACATGCTCACCATGACCGACAAGCCGATTCACTGCTACAGCCTTGGTCGCCAACGCAACCGAGACGTGCTGGAAATGTCGCGCATCGTGCGCGGCATCGATGATGCGACGCTTGACGATGAGCCATCAGTGTTCACCATCATCAACTCATCGTCGCCGTTGCGCCTCGACATTCCGATGCTGCAAGGCATCATGGAGTACTCGGCACGTAACCAAATCATCGTCATCACTCCGTTCACCCTTGCTGGCGCAATGGCCCCGATCACGCTTGCTGGTGCATTGTCGCTGCAAAATGCCGAAGCTCTTGCCGGAATGGTGTTCACACAGCTCGTTCGCCCTGGCTCGCCGGTGATGTATGGCGGGTTCACATCGAACGTCGACATGCAATCGGGCGCTCCTGCATTTGGAACCCCCGAGTACATGCGCACCGCAATGGCTGGCGGACAACTCGCACGCCGATACAAAGTTCCGTTTCGTTCCAGCAACGTGTGCGCAGCAAATGCGCTCGATGCACAGGCTGCTTACGAAAGCGTGTTCTCCCTATGGGGCGCAATTCAAGGAGGTGTGAACTTCTTGATGCACGGCGCAGGCTGGATGGAAGGCGGACTTCACGCTTCACTTGAAAAGTTCGTACTCGATGCCGACCTGCTCGCCATGGTTGCCGACTATTTAGAGCCAATCGTTGTTGACGAAAGCACACTGGCATTTGAAGCCATTCAAGAAGTTGGCCCTGCAGGACACTTCTTCGGCACGCAACACACTCAGGACCGTTTCCGCGATGCGTTCTACAAGCCACTCATTTCGGATTGGCGTAACTACGAGTCGTGGGAAGAAGCCGGCAAGCCAACAGCCGACCAAAAGGCCAAGCAACTTGCGCAGGCTTACCTCGAAGAGTTTGTTGCACCAGAACTGGACCCAGCAATCCAGGAAGAACTGTTGGAGTTCAAGCAACGTCGCGTGGCCGAGGGCGGCGTTGCAACTGATTTTTAGCCTCAGATTTACGTTAAATACGGAAGGACATCACTTATGAAATCATCAGCACGCGTAGTAGTTGTAGGCGGTGGAGTTGTTGGAGCATCGGTGCTCTATCACCTCACCAAAGCAGGCTGGTCCGATGTTGTGCTCGTAGAGCGCAAAGAACTCACTGCAGGTTCCACTTGGCACGCGGCCGGTGGAATGCACACACTGAACGGCGACCCAAACGTTGCACGCTTGCAGCAGTACACCGTCAACTTGTATAAGGAAATTGAAGCTGAGTCTGGTCAGAACTGTGGCATTCACTTGCCAGGTGGTTTGCAACTTGCCGACACGCCTGAGCGCCTCGACTGGTTGAAGATGGCAATGGCGCGCGGTCGCTACTTGGGCATGAAGATGGAAATGCTGTCCATGAAGGAAGCAAAAGAGCTCAACCCGCTGCTTGAAGAGAAATATTTCGTCGGTGCGTTGTACGACGAAGACGAAGGATCAGTTGACCCATACGGCGTTACCCACGCATACGCAATTTGCGCGCGCAACCGCGGTGCAGAGGTGTACACGAACACCATGGTGAATGACATTAAGCAGCGTCAAGACGGCACATGGACCGTGTACACCGACAAGGGCGAAATCCACGCTGAGCACGTGGTGAACGCTGGTGGCTTGTGGGCGCGCGAAGTTGGTCGCATGGTTGGACTTGAATTGCCGGTGTTGGCAATGGAACATCACTACCTCATGACCGAGCCAATGGACGAAGTCATTGAGTACAACAAGACGCACGGCAAAGAATTGCCACACATGATTGACTTCGCTGGCGAAATTTATGCCCGCCAAGAGGGCCAAAGTATCTTGCTTGGAACGTACGAACAGGACAACCGTCCGTGGGCCGCAAAAGACACACCATGGGACTTCGTGTTCCAGTTGTTGCCACACGACCTCGAGCGCATTGCTCCAGAACTCGAACGTGGTTTTGCTCACTTCCCTGCCGTTGGTCGTGCCGGAATCAAGAAGTTCGTCAACGGTCCATTCACCTTCAGCCCAGACGGCAACCCACTTGTTGGCCCAATCAAGGGCATGCCAGGAATGTGGTCGGCATGTGCAGTTATGGCTGGCTTGTCACAAGGTGGCGGCGTTGGATTGTCACTGGCTAACTGGATAGTGCACGGTGACCCAGGCGCAGACATTTGGGGTATGGACGTTGCTCGTTACGGCGACTTCGCAACACTTGCGTACACCAACAGCAAGGTGCGCGAAAACTATTCACGTCGTTTCCGCATCACCTTCCCGAACGAAGAGCTTCCAGCAGCACGTCCGTTGCTCACCACTCCTATCTATGACCGCTTAATTGAACACAACGCAGTGATGGGTGCTGGCTTTGGACTTGAGCACCCACTGTGGTTCCAGGACAAGGGCAAAGAGCCAAAGGAAGACGTCACCTTCTACCGCTCGAACGCGTTTAATAACGTTGCCGAAGAATCAAAGGCCGTTCGCGAGCGCGTTGGCTTCTCCGAAGCATCGAACTTTGCGAAGTACAAAGTAAGTGGCGCTGGCTCAGCGGCATGGCTCACCAGCCTGTTCACCAACTCATTGCCAAAGATTGGTCGCACCGTTCTTACCGCGATGCTCAACCCAGAAGGCAAGATCGTTGGTGAGTTCTCGGTGTCACGCATTGGCGAAGAAGAGTTCTTCTTGTTTGGCTCACAAGCCGCAGAAGTGCATCACCCACGTTGGTTCATTGCTCACCTGCCAAAGGACAGCGCAATTCGTTTTGAGAACTTGTCGTTGTCGATGGTTGGTCTCACTGTTGCAGGCCCACGTTCGCGTGATCTCTTGCAGAAGCTCACCGACACATCACTTGCGACCAAGGACTTCCCGTTCATGGCATTCCGCAAGGTGAACATTGGCATGGCACCAATTTGGTTGTCACGCATGACCTACACCGGAGACTTGGGTTACGAAATGTGGATTGCGCCGGAATACCAGCGCTACCTATTCGACCTCATCATGGAAGCAGGCAAGGAATACGACATGCGTTTGTTCGGATTCCGCGCACTCATCACCATGCGTCTTGAGAAGAACTTCGGCACGTGGTTCCGCGAGTACCGTCCGATCTACACGCCGCTCGAAGCTGGCATGGATCGCGCAATGAAGTTCGATCATGAGTTCATTGGCCGTGCAGCAGTAGAAGCCGAAATGAAAAACGGTGGACCGAAGCGCAAGCTCGTGATGTTCAAGGTTGATGTCGACCCTGAGCGTCCAGCAGACGTCATCGGTGACGAACCGGTGTGGCACAACGGCAAAGTTGTTGGTTGGATCACCTCTGGCGGTTACGCCCACTACTCGGGAGTGTCACTTGCACTTGGTTACATCCCAACCGAACTTGCCGCAGAAGGAACCACTGGTTTCGAAATTGAAATCATTGGCAAACTTCGCCCAGCAACGTTGCAACTCGAGCCTGTCTTGGATCCAAGCGGCTCACGCATGCGCGCCTAGAGCGGAAGCACAACATGTCCACGATCACTCGAATCGAGATCACGCACCACCAATTGCCGCTTGATCCACCGTTTCCTGCTTCGTGGGACACTCGCCCACGCACCCAGTTCCCCGCCACCATCGTTCGCGTATTCGACGATGCTGGCAACTGCGGTATTGGCTCTGGCGACTCCATGTATGGCTTTTCCGACTACCAGCGTTACTTCATAGGCGAAGACCCACTCAATATCGAGCGCCACGCGGCAGTGCTGTCCAACATTGAGTTTCATGCGGGACGCCCGTGGCCACTCGACGTGGCTTTGTGGGACTTAATCGGCAAGATCAAGAACGAACCCGTGTGGAGCATGATTGGCGGATTCAGCAGCAAGATCCGTGCATACGCATCATCGGGAGTACATCGCAGCATTCCTGACATGGTCAAGGTTGCTCGCCAAGCCCGCGACCTTGGATTCCCTGCGTTGAAGATCCGCTTTGGACGACCAAATCTTGAGGACGACCTCGCCATTATTAAGGCCATCCGCGACGACATGGGCGACAGCATTGAATTGATGGTCGACTGCAATCAGGGTTGGCGCATGCCGTGGGATACAGCAAAGCCATGGAACGTTGATCATGCCACCGCTGTTGCATTGGTGCTTGAGAGTCACGGCGTGTACTGGATGGAAGAGCCACTGCATCGTGGTGACTACGAAGGCATGGCCGAGCTGCGCAAGCGCGTGAAGATTCGTATTGCTGGTGGCGAACTCACCCGTGAGCCATACGAATTCCGCGAGTTACTGCAGCGCGGTTGTTTCGATGTGTTCCAACCAGATGCCGTGTGCACACAAGGCATCACTGGTCTGGCCAAGTTTGCAAAAGAAGTTGCGGCGGCAGGAAAGATCTTCACACCTCATACATGGGGTAACGGAATTGGCGTCATGGCCAACCTGCACCTCACTGCCGGCACTGTCGGTGCGCCATTCATTGAGTTCCCATTTGATCCACCTGAGTGGTCAACAGCGCGTCGTGACTACATCATGACCGAGACCATTGAAGCCGACGGCGAGGGTTGGATTCACCTGTCTGATGAACCAGGCCTTGGATTCACGCTGAATGAAGATGTACTGCGCAAGACTGCCAGTGCACAAGCAACGTTTAGCTAGTTACATCTCAATTCGGTGAGCGTGCGTGTACACGTTGGCTTTTCCGTCACGTAAAAACCCAACCAAAGTGATCCCCAGCACATCTGCGGTTTCGACCGCCAGGCTTGATGGTGCGCCAACTGCTGCAATAAATGCAATTCGTGCCATTACTGCTTTTTGAATTATTTCAAAAGACAACCTGCCACTACAAAACAAACCATGTTGAGTGAGTGGAACAGACTTTGCCATCACACTTGCGCCAATCACTTTGTCCACCGCATTATGTCGACCAATGTCTTCACGAACAAGTGAAATGTTTCCGTTGGCATCAAATAGTGCAGCGGCATGCAACCCGCCCGTTCGGTCAAATGTTGGCTGAGACTTGCGCACCGAATCTGAAATACGCATTAGCGTTTCTGCCGTTATCACTGGACCGCTTTCGCGATCTACTGGCGTGGTTGCCTGCAACAGTTGATCGATGGATTCGGTTCCGCAAATGCCACAACTTGACGACGTCACCATTGCACGTCGGGCCAATGCCATGTCAAATCCTCGCGACAGCGCCACAGTAACAATGTTGTACTTCTGCTCTTCACCTTCAACTAATTCGCAGTACTTCACAGTGCGCACATCGTCTGGCTGCTGCACCATTCCCTCAGTAAACAAGAAACCCACGGCAAGCTCGAAATCGTTTCCAGGAGTGCGCATGGTGACCGAAATCTGCTCTGGCTCTTGACCGGGACCTTCGGCCCGAATCTCCATGGGCTCTTCGGTCACGATGTAGTCGGGCTTGCTACTTCCCCGACCATCTTTCGTAACCGTGATCACTTTCCAGTCCGAAGCTTTGCGCCGCGCGGTGCCTGGAGCGTTACTCATGCCTACAGGCTAGTTGTCATCCATAAATGCACGCAGGTTGGCGCTGTTGTGTGGATGGCGCAGTCGTGCAAGGGTTTTCTGCTCTATTTGGCGAACACGCTCGCGCGTCACTTTTTGAATTTTGGCAACTTCTTCCAGCGTGTGCACCTGGCCGACGTATTTGCCAATTCCGAATCGCATGGCAACGATCTCTTGATCGCGCGGCGGTAAGTCGCTCAATGTGCGCTCTACCGCTTCGCTGAGCAGTGCCTTTTCCGTAACTTCTTGCGGATCATTGTTCTCGTTTTGACTGGCGATGGTGTCGCCAACGGTTAAGTCATCGGTATCGCTTCCCACCGGAGCATCGAGACTCGTTGTGGTGAGAGCAATTTGCATCACTTCAAGCAACTTGTCGACTGTGAGACCACACCGAACTGCAACTTCTTCTGGCAGTGGGTCGCGTTCAAGTTCAGTAGCCAATTCGCGCTCTACTCGATGCACGCGATTGACGATTTCCATCATGTGACCAGGAATACGAATATTGCGACCTTGGTCGGCCATCGCGCGGGTCATTGATTGGCGAATCCACCACGTTGCATACGTCGAAAACTTAAATCCTTTTTCGAAGTCGTACTTGTCTGCAGCATGCATCAAGCCGATGTTTCCCTCTTGAATAAGGTCTGCAAGTTGCAACTCTTTGCGGTCGTAACGGCGAGCGATGGAAACAACAAGACGCAGATTGGCGCGCACCATATGCTCCTTCGCCTTCTCACCTTCCTTGATTTCACGCTGCAAAGCGCGACGCTCGCGCAAGCCAAGCTTGCCTTCACCGGCATCAAGTGCAACCTGAGCGGCAATTCCGTCTTTGATCAATTTGCCAAGACGACGTTCGTCCTCTGCGTTGAGCAAATCCACTTGCCCAATCTCATTGAGATACATGCGAACTGCATCTGGGCCTGAGTCGTTTGAGATTGAACTTCTCATGCGTGATCACCCATGCGCATCTTCAGCCAACCCAAAAGTTGTTCAGCAGCATCATGCGACGTTGCAGGGTTTTCCATCTGTTCCAACAACATTCGAGCATCACGGTCAACCCGAATTTGATCGGGGTCAACATTCTTAACGCGCAACGAAAGCTCGCGCCGCACTGCCGCGGAAATGAGATTAAATGCTTCAGCATCTGGCTGCGACTCTACGTCAGCAACAGCAGCCCGCTCAATTGCTTCTCGCGCCTCTGGGTCGGCTGCTTCAAGGGCAGCGGTCAGTTCTCCCTCGGACGCAATGAGGGCCAGAAAGGCCCTGCGGTAGATCTCGTCGGCAAACAGCGCCTCATTCATCCAAATCGCGATGGAATTCCAGTCTTGAATCATGAGTGCCAGCACAACAAATTCGGCGCTCTCCCTCTTATGGCCAGATTGCGTAGGAACGACCGTGCGAACCTCAGGCCGGCGCGAGCCGCGTTCTGCAAGCTTGACCAAATCTGCTGCAGCAATACCTACGTGACTCGCCACTTCACCGGCATAAATTTTGCGCACGTTCATATCGGGGTGCTCATTTATGACCGCCATTGCCTGCTCTGCTGTTCGAGAACGAGCTTCAGGGGTTGCAATTGATCCTGCATTCAGAACGCGTTGCAAGCGAAACCCAAGAAACGGTTGCGCATTCTTAATTGCGGTTGCCAACGCTTCAGGGTCACTCGATGCAAGATCGCCAGGATCTTTTCCATCTGGAAATTTGGCAACACTCACTTGCACCTTGTAGCGACTCTCCCACTCGTAGAAACGTTCTGCAGCACCTTGGCCTGCGTTGTCTGCATCGAATGCAAGCACAACTTTGTTAGCGAATCGTTTCAGCAATCGCACGTGCTCCTCAGTAAGTGCGGTACCGCACGTTGCCACCGCACGAGTAATTCCCGACCGATGAAAGCCAATGACGTCGGTGTAGCCCTCGCACACAATTACTTCGTCGGCGGCAACGATGTCTTGCTTCGCCCAATTCAACCCATACAACGTTTTTGACTTTGCGTAGATGGTGGTCTCTGAAGAGTTCTTATATTTGGCCGGGTCGGTACTTCCAGGAAGAATGCGACCACCAAAGGCAACAGCGTCACCAGCGTCAGTGAAAATCGGAAACAACACACGAGCACGGAACGAATCCTGTGGGCGACCACGCTTGTTAATAAATGCAAGTCCGACTTCCTGCAACAAGTCAATCGGTACACCAATGTCTTTGCTCATGGCATCCCAATCGTCAGGAGCCCAACCGATTTTGAATTGACGAGCAACATCGCCAGACAAGCCGCGCTCGCGCAAATAGTCGCGCGCAGCGCGTGCATCTGGGCTATTCAGTAGACGGTCGTGATACCAATCAACCGCCTTATTCATCACCTCAACCAGTTGCTTGCGCCGCTGGCGGTCCTTGCTTTGACCGCCTGTTGTGTAATTCAGCTGTATGCCCGCCTTGTTTGCGAGGTGCTCAATTGCTCCTACGAAATCGAGGTGTTCAATCTCTTGAACAAACTTGAACACGTCTCCAGCAGCACCACATCCGAAACAGCGATAGCGCTTCGTTTCCTCACGCACATTGAATGAACCAGATTTCTCTGCATGGAATGGGCACAGTCCAACCCAATTACGACCAACTCTGCGTAAAGGCAGATACGACTGAACTACATCAACCAACGACACCGTGTCCCGGAGCCGTTCAATATCTTCGTCAGCTATTGCCACCCTGTGGAGAATAGTGCTTGCGGTCGTGAACCACAGAAGCCACTATGGCAACCGTCATCACTGTCAGGATAAATCCGAGCGAGATCAAGGTTGGAAGGTGATACCAGTGTGCCACGAGCATTTTGGCACCTACGTACATGAGAAGCACGGAAATTGCTGGCTTCAAGTATCGGAATCGATCTTTAATGTCTGCGAATAGGAAGTACAAAGCACGAAGTCCCATGATGGCAAACGCATTTGCACCGAAGACTATGAATTGTTCGTGACTCACTGCCAGCACGGCAGGCACAGAGTCAACGGCAAAGATGAGGTCGGAAATCTCGATAATCACCAAGACCGCAAGCAACGGAGTAGCAAAACGTTTGCCATTGACACGTGTGAACAGTTTCTGACCGTCTAGTTCATCGGTTGTTGGGACGAACTTGTGAAACAACTTCATCGTCCTAGTTTCTGATGGATTTGTATCGTCATCTCCGTGGCGCAACACCCCATAGCCGGTGTAGATCAAGAAGGCTCCGAACAATATCAAGATGTAGTCAAAGCGCTCAATAATGGCAACGCCTAGGAAAATGAAAATGAATCGCATGACAAGTGCGCCGAAAATTCCCCAGAACAAAACGCGGTGTTGAAACTGTCGTGGAACTTGAAAATGTGTGAAAATCATCGCCCACACAAATACATTGTCAATGCTCAGGCTCTTCTCAATGAGATAGCCACTGATGTATTCAATTCCAGCTTGATGTCCATCGGCTTGTCCTCGGAACATCCACCACACCACAAACATGAAACCAATACCAAAGCTGACCCACACGATTGACTCAATCGCTGCTTCCTTCAGTTTGATCACATGTGCTCTGCGGTGGAAAATCAAGATATCCACTAGCAGCAGCACAACGATGGTCCCAATCAGTGCCGGCCAGCCCCAGTCGGGAACAGTGATGTCTGCAAAATTTGTACGATTACTTCCCGCAGCTAACAACATAAACAGATGTGTACCTTTGCTCAATCATGTGGGTGAATTTCCCCCGATGATCGCTTGCTTCGCCACTTTGTGGCCCCGCAAGTCGGGCTATTCCTAAATTATAGGGCAGCCATTTCTGCACGTCCAGTCATGCGCGCTTAAAAGTAGCAAGCGCATGAACACCACAGATTGAAGTAATTGAGCCAAATCGCCCGTCATGTTCAACCAGTTGACCAACCACGCAGCCTTCATCGACTACTACATATTTCAATTGACGCGGTGCGATTGACCCTCGTGAATCCATTCGTTCCACTAACTCCTGCCCCGGATAACAACCTTTTGTAAAACTCACAGCAACTTCAGTAATTCCAGTCTCAGCAGGAATGGACGATTCCGTGACATCAACATTCATCGTTGGCCACGCGGCAATGATGCGTGCCTGTTCATAATCTTTGAGCGAACCTTGCCTGTACTCAGCAATTTCGCTTTCACTACGAAGGTCGACCGCCGAACCATCGCATCGCCAAGCAGGAATAGAGCCAGGTATCGGTGTTGACACATTACGAACCGCTATCCAGTTTTCACGACCAAGAGTTAAATCAACCTTGACGCGAATTTTGAATCGATTCAGGCGAGCAAGCACAGCTTCACCGCAACCAGGCTCTACGTCTAAAACAAACATTTCACCTTCAACGCATGTCACGCGAATAATCCCATCAAGTTTTCCCGTCGGCTGAAGCAAAAGCGATTGACGAGTCTCGCCAACTCGCATGCCCGCAACGTCTTGACTCAGTTGCGAATGCAAATAGGTTCGTGCGTCTATGCCTGTCGCTGTAATTACATCGCGCTGCAACGGCACCCAAAAAGTCTCGTTAGTCATACGATTACTTTTGAGCTTTGCGTTGAGCGCTCATGCGGCGAGCAGCTGGCACTGCAGCAAACAATGCTGCCGCTTTGTTGAAGCATTCCAGGTCCTCTTCTTCAGCAATGCTGTCTGCGACGATCCCTGCGCCAGCCTGCAGTGATGCACCATGTGCGCCGATAAACATCGTGCGGATAGCAATTGCCGTGTCGAGGTTGCCGCTGAAATCCACATAGCCCACAACGCCCGCATACGGTCCACGTTTTACGGGTTCAAGTTCGTCGATGATTTCCATGGCACGGACTTTGGGTGCACCACTTACCGTTCCAGCTGGGAGCGTTGCCCGCAAGACGTCAATTGGACCAAGCCCTTCGCGGATATCGCCCGATACTTGAGAAGTCATGTGCATCACGTGACTGTAACGCTCAAGAGTCATCAGTTCATCCACATTCATGGAACCAAATTTGGCTACCCGACCCACGTCGTTGCGCGCCAAGTCCACCAACATCACGTGCTCAGCAACTTCCTTTGGGTTCTCGCGCAGTTCAGCAGCAAGCTTGCGATCGTGCTCATCGGTTCGGCCCCGCTTACGCGTACCGGCGATAGGTCTGCTGATTACTCGCCCACCCTGTAACTGCACCATTGGCTCTGGCGAACTGCCCACGATGGTCACGTCATCGTGCTTTACGTAATACATATATGGACTTGGGTTCACCTGGCGTAACACGCGATACATGTCAAATGGTTCGGCATTTAGTTCAATATCAAACCGCTGCGACAACACCACCTGAAATATGTCTCCCGCACGAATGTATTCCTTGGCCGACTCAACTGATCGCTGGTAGTCAGAACCATTTACCGGTGCAACGAACTGTTGCTTCTTATCATCCTCAGTGGGAGGTTCAACTGGAAAATACGACAGCGGTTTCGTTAAGTCAGCAACCGCACGATGAATACGCGCAATGGCTTCATTGTAAGCAGCATCAATCTGCGCTGCAGTCAATTCGAAAACGGGAACACTTTCTAACAGATATACACGCTGTTTCCAGTGGTCAAACGCGGCAAGCGAACCAATCAAACACATCACTGCATCTGGAAGATTGCGATCGTCGCGAGGAACGTTTGGCAGTTGCTCAACTTCACGCACGACGTCGTAACCCAAGAAACCCATGAGCCCGCCTTGAAGTGGTGGAAGATCGGGAAGCAACGGTGACTTGTAAACGTCCAACAGCGATTCCATAGCTGCCAACATTCCGTCAGCAGTATTCACACTGCGAGGAAGTACGCCATCAACTGAAATAGATCCGTTGCGCAGCGTCAATGTTGCGAGTGGGTCGCGACCTACAAAGGAATAGCGACTCCAGCGTTCACCATGATCAACCGACTCGAGTAAAAACCCAGGTTTGTCGCCTACCAATTTCATATATGCAGCAACTGGTGTTTCAACGTCTGCCAGCATTTCGGTCCAGACCGGAATCACGGTGTTGACAGTTGCGAGTTTTTGGAAAACTTCGCGGCTTGGATAAATGTGCATTACAAGCGACCTTGCTTTGCAGCACGTTGCACCAGTCGGATGGAATTATTGAGTCCGCGTTCTGCTTCGTAAATTGCAGTCAGCAAATCATCTCCCGAGTCGGCATTATTGGGATTGCGAACTGCCAATGCTCGGGATTCTGCGAGTGCCGAAATACGGTCTCTGCATTGCTCAAGCGTGCTTGCCAGTGCTGCAAGTTCGGCGCGAGTACTTGCTGTATTGATTGAAATATCACGAGGCACTGCGAAATCCTAGACGGCATACTCATAAAACTGATCCGAGATATGACAAGGGCCCCCGAAGGGGCCCGTATCACGCGACTTCAGGCGGCGGACCCGAAATCGCCTTCGCTCTAAACATACGTCTAGGCGGAGAACATAAATTAGCGAATTTGAATATTTCGCGCAAAATTTCTAGCGGTTCTTTTTGCTACGAGATCCCGCAGATTTAGCCATTTGTGCCCGCGGCAGTTCTGAAGATGGGCAAATGTCGCTGAATTCACACAAATGACATGCCGGTTTTTTGGCATCACACACGCGACGTCCATGAAGAATGAGTCTGAGGCTAAAGCCACCCCAATCCTGCGGTGGAAACAATGCATTCAACTCGTATTCAACCTTCACCGGATCCTCCTCGACGGTGAGGCCTAAACGACGCGACAGTCGACCAACATGTGTGTCAACTGCTAATCCAGGCAGATCAAACACAACGCTTCTCAACACATTTGCCGTCTTGCGGCCCACCCCAGGAAGCGTGATCAAGTCTTCAACTTCACGAGGCACCTCTCCGCCAAAACGTGTCATCACTGCTGAGGCCATACCAATCAGATTTTTTGCTTTCGTTTGATAAAAACCCGTTGATCGAACCAGTTCCTCAACACGCTGCACGTTTGCCTGAGCCAATTTCTCCGCAGTAGGAAACTCTGCGAACAATGCTGGAGTCACCATGTTTACGCGGGCGTCCGTGCACTGCGCCGACAAAATAGTCGCAGCTAGCAGCTGGAAAGCATTTTCATGAGTGAGCTCACAAATTGCTACCGGATAAATCACCTTGAGACGCTCCAAGATTACGGCTGAACGATCCACGATCTTCTTTGGCGCTTTTTTCGCAGGCTTCTTTGCGACCTTCTTCGCACTTGCTTTCTTTGCAGCCATGATTCCGAACACTAGCGAGTCGCACCGATAGCCTGAGCGTCATGGCCCATTTGGACATTAAACGTCGTTTGCCATCCGATGATTTGTCTGAAGTTGATGAGTTGCTACTCGCCGTTGAACGCGCCGATGGACAGCGCCCACTCTCCGATCACTTATGGATCGACCTTCGTCAAGGTGGACGTCCTGGTTATGCAGGACTATTGGGCTGGCAACCCGGGCACGATCATCTCATTGCATACTGTCAAGTATCCCGTGGAAATGACTCGTGGGCACTTGACCTCGTCGTGCATCCTCATCATCGCTACGAAATGGCTTCAATCGGACCACAACTGCTGTCTGAAGCGATCAATGTGATTCGTGAGGCCGGTGGTGGTCATGTGCACTGGTGGGTTTTTGAACCGAACGAAATTCACAAGACCCTTGCTGAATCGATTGGACTCCACGAGGGTCGCACCATGTTGCAAATGCGAGTAGCACTACCACTCCATGAAGCAACCGACATCGTGACGACACCGTTTCGAAGCGGCACCGACGACGAGCGTTGGCTTGCAGTGAACAATGCTGCATTTGCGGATCACTTAGAACAGGGCGGTTGGACTCAGTCCACATTAAATTCACGAAAACAAGAGCCGTGGTTTAACCCAAACGGATTTTTATTACATCATGTGGGCGATGAACTTGTGGGCTTCTGTTGGACGAAGGTGCACCTTGATACCGCTCCCGTACTTGGCGAGATCTACGTAATTGCAGTTCACCCACGATTTAGCGGCAGAGGTCTTGGACGCGCCCTTACCATCGCCGGTCTCACCTATTTACAACGTGCTGGAATTTCAACGGGCATGCTGCACGTTGATGCCGAAAATGAACGTGCGGTCATGCTGTACAAGTCACTTGGTTTTACCGTCACAAATCAGCAACGTGCGTTTGTTGGAGATGTGGACTAGTTTTTCGGTATGACATTTACTGCTGAAAATGAGACTGCCCTTCCACGCTGGTCAGTCGCCGACGTTCATGAGTCGTTCAACTCTCGTTCCTTCACCGATGCCATGGAGCGTGCTGGTTCAAATGTGGCTCGCCTTGAAGCACTGTTTGAAACACATAACATTCGCTCCATTGAACCGCGTACGCCAAACGCACAAGATGGTGCTGCTGCCGACGTCGTAATCAAAGCCTTCAACAAGACTGTTGACGAACAAGACATCCTCATTTCGTACATCTACGCAACGGTCAGCACCGATTCGCGCCACGAACAAGCGCAAGGCCTACTCAGCGAAATGGAAGATCTCGATGCGCGAATCTCGCCGCTGCTTGCACGCCTCGCCGACTGGGTAGCCAGCCTGGACGCCAATGCACTGAAGCAAGTTAGCGATGAAGCTCGCGAGCACCTTGGGCCATTGCTACGCCTGCAAGACCGCGCAATTCACCAAATGAGCGAAGCCGAAGAGGGTCTGTACGCCGAACTAGGAACAACAGGTTCGTCGGCATGGGGACGCTTGCAAAGCGATCTCACTTCGCAGCTGTCAGTAGATGTGCACCTACCATCAGGAACAAAGACGATGCCGATGGCCGCCGTTCGCGGGCTCGCAACAGACAATGACCTCGAAGTTCGCAAGGCTGCTTACGAAGCAGAAATGCGTGCGTGGCCAACAGTTGCTGTTGCTTGCGCCGCAGCAATGAACAGCATCAAAGGTGAAGCCAATACCGTCAACAAGCGTCGACAGTGGAAGTCGCCAATAGATGCGTCGCTGTATTCAAACTCGGTGAGCAACGCAACGTTCACCGCTATGCAGTCAGCAATTTCAGCATCACTTCCCGACTTCCGTCGCTGGATGCGAGTGAAAGCACAACTTCACGGCGACACCAATGGTTTGTCGTGGTGGAACCTGTTCGCGCCGTTGCATATTTCTCCCGGTGCAATTTCTTGGGATGAAGGCATCAGCCTCGTCAAAGATGCGTTCTCGAGTTACAGCGACCGTCTTGCACAACTTGTAGATCGCTCCATTGACGAGCAATGGCTCGACGCAGAACCACGAGAAGGCAAAACTGGTGGAGCGTTCTGTATGTCATTTGTTGATGACCGTTCGCTTGTGCTGTTGAATTGGAGTGGCAGTGTGGACTCAGCGCAGACCACTGCACACGAACTTGGCCACGCGTACCACAACACCCAACTTGCCAACCGCACTCCTCTGCAAAAACGCTTGCCTATGGCTCTCGCCGAGACCGCAAGCATCTTTTGCGAAACTCTCGTTGTTGAAGATGGACTTTCACGGATGCAAGGCGACGAGCGACTCGCATTACTCGACGTCAACTTGATCGGTGCTTCACAAGTGGTTGTCGATATTCACAGTCGCTTCCTGTTTGAGACCGAGGTATTCGCACGTCGTCAGCGTCGCACGCTTGGTGTGAGCGAATTCAACGAAATCATGTTGCAAGCTCAGTCCGACGCATACGGCGATGGACTTGACCAGAGCACACGTCACCCTCATATGTGGGTGCTCAAGCCCCACTATTACGGAAGCCATTTCTATAACTGGCCATACACATATGGATTGCTATTCGGTTTGGGCTTGTATGCGAAGTACCAATCGAACCCAGATCACTTCCGTGAAAACTACGACACCGTCTTGTCGCGAGCAGGAATGGATACGGCAGAAGAACTTGGCCAAGCTTTCGGTATTGATGTCACCGACATTGCATTCTGGACCTCAAGTCTTGATGTTCTTCGTGCTCGCATGCTTGATTACGAGAAGTTGGCACAGAAACACCTCTAAACTGAATGCATGACAAGTCTTTACGATGCAACACGTGAAGACATTGCAGGTCTCCTCAGCGGCCAGCCAGCATTCCGCTTGAAGCAAGTTTGGGAAGGTCTGTACACGCAGTTTGCCGAACCGTCGCAGATCCTTACGCTGCCCGTCGCCGTGCGCGAGGAGCTATCTCTCGGCTTCCCCAATTCGTTGCACCTCACCACCGCAAGCGTGAGCGACAAGGGCGACACCATCAAGTTCCTGTGGTCGCTTGCAGACGGCGGTCACCCCATTGAAACCGTGCTCATGCACTACAAAGAACGAGCAACGGTGTGCGTTAGTACGCAAGCAGGCTGTGCAATGGCATGCGGGTTTTGCGCAACTGGGCAAGCAGGTTTCACCCGACATCTCACTGTTGGCGAGATTGTTGAACAAGTGGTGTACGCGGCACGCGAAAGCGCGAAGCGCAAGCAACGCTTAGCCAATGTGGTGTTCATGGGCATGGGCGAACCACTCGCTAACGAAGAAATGGTTTGGGGAGCGGTTGAACGCATTCACGGGGACATTGGGTTGTCGGCTCGACACCTCACCATCTCTACTGTTGGCATAGTTCCTGGTATTCGCAAACTTGCCACCCGCCCATTACCTGTCAACCTTGCCGTGTCCCTGCATGCTGCTCGCGACGTGTTACGCGACGAACTTGTACCAATAAACAAGCGCTACCCCATTAATGACCTGATGCAGGCTTGCCGCGACTACCTTGACACCAAAAATCGTCGCATCAGTTTTGAATGGGCCATGATCGATGGCATCAACGACCAACCACGCGACGCCCGCGAACTGGCTCAGCTCTGCGGTCAACTAACGCCCTCGGCGCACGTCAACCTCATCCCGCTCAATCCAACACCAGGTTGGCCAACAAAAGGAACAAGTGCAGCCGGTGTTCGATCGTTTGCGCAGCAGTTAGAAGACTTGGGAGTCAACGTGACTGTGCGCCGCAACCGCGGCACCGACATTGATGCTGCGTGCGGTCAATTGGCTGCTGGTCAACCAGTGAAGTTGACTAACCGGCGAGGAATTGTTTGAGTTTGGCTTTGCCACTCACAATTTGATCAGCCAGAACTCGCTCAACAAGTCCACCGTCAAATAAAGAGCCTCCGTAATGGAGATGAACATCCAAGGTAGATATTCCGTTTGCTTCAGTGACGACCGATCGAAGCACCCATGGCGCATGTTTCTTCCCGTCAATTTCGCGACGCTCAAACACCACCGTGGTGGGACTCTCGTCTTGAGTGCGCACCATTCGCAAACGTTTAGACCGAGCAAAGGGTCCAATTTTTGCTCGAAGCTCGACATTCCAAGATTGAAGCCCGTCAACGAGATCAGCCCCTTGCGCCAAATGAACAATGTCGAGCCATTGCGGATACGTTCCAAGATCACGAATGACCGCAAATAGTTGCTCGCTTGGAACATTGGCATCAAGCGACGCGCGAACGTCAATTGACATTACGGAATGTCGTTTTCGTCAAACGGTTCGCGCTGGAGCCCATCTGCATTCGTGTCGTCAAAGTTGAAGGCTCGACTGAGCAGACGACCTTTCGGGCGAAGCACACCGCCCAAATCATCGGTGTGATCAAACTGTGGACTCCATGGAATGGCTTTGGTTTCCTCCAACTCCACGTCATCGTCAACAACGACTTCCACAACTGGCGCGACTATCTCTTCTTCCTTTTTTTCGTTCTTCAATTCATCAAAAATGCTCGGTCGAGGCAGTTTGGCGCGACTCTTCTTCGGCTCAGATTTCTTTGAATTTGCACCTTTAGTCTTTGGCTTTTCCGATGAAGGTGTTACAGGAAATAGACGTGGAACATTTTCACGCTTATCTTCAATTCGCCAACCACGTGGCACGACCAATGCGTCAGCGTGTCTGCGACACAGTCCATTCACTTGCATACCGTCCACTGGAACGTAGTTCTCCAGCGTCATGAGCAATTCTGCAGAGTCAAGGAAGTAAGCGGCTATTGCCGGCTCTTTACAACCAGGACGTTCACACTGCTTGGCCACGGCTAAAGACTAGTTCTCTGCAGTGCTATCTCGGAACAACGCAAGCGATTCCCATACCTTGACGATCGCGAATGGGCTGCGTATCTGTCGGACATGTCATGTCAAACCCAACCAACGCTCTCACAACACCGGTGTGCTCTTCTGCACAGTCCACTTCTACTGCGAGTTGATTCGCATTCACCACAACACACGAACCCGCTTGCAATAGTCCATCAGGACCAAGCGGCACGGCTGGGTCAGATAGGGCATTCAACACCAGCACAAGCGCGATTAAGCCTCCTGCGGTAAAGCCAACCATGCGCCACGGAAACGACGCTCTCTGAACAGGAACAGTAAAGAATTGCTCTTTGGGATCCGTAATCGGTTGCGTGTATTCGCGCCTGTGCTCGGAGTCATATGCCCTACGGAGGGCTGTATCTGACAACACGCGCCACGCCTCTGCAATGTGCGCCATCTGAATTGAAGCATCGCTTCGCTTGCCAGCGGCAGTATCTGGGTGAACTTCACGTGCTCGCATTCGGTAAGCCACACGAATTTCATCCTGGGATGCAGACGGCAACACGCCAAGAACTTCGTAGTGGGACCGCGACATTATTTGCGATGCAACAGTTTGAACTTTTTCGCGGTGGCCTGTTTTTCAGCAGACTTACGCATTCCTGCGATAGTTCCCGTCATCAATATGGCAACGCTCAGGAACAGAATCATCGAAGCGAGCACATTGATCTGCGGTGGAATACGAACGCGTGATGCACCGTAGATCTGTAGCGGGAAGGTTTGCACAGGACCAGAGTTGAAGAACGTAATTATGAAGTCGTCAATCGAAAGCGCAAATGCCAATAGACCCGCGGCCAAGATTCCAGGCAAGATCAACGGGAAAGTCACCTTCATGAATGTGCGCAGTGGCGTGGCTCCAAGGTCTTGTGCAGCTTGCTCAAGCGTCCAGTCGAAGCCACGAATTCGAGCGCGCACCGTGAGCGCCACAAAACTGACCTGAAACATCACATGAGCAATGATGATGGTCGTCATGCCAAAGTCAATGAAGTTTTGACCAAGGAACAGTGTTGCAAGCGACGAACCGAGCACAATTTCTGGCGTCGTAAGCGGGAGCACCAAAAACAAGTTGATGCCTCCACTGCCACGGAACTTGTACCGCGAAAGTGCAACAGCGATTAATGAACCTAAAATGGTGGAGATAAGAGTAGAAACTGCTGCGATTTCAATGCTCTTCCACAGTGCACGCGTGAGTGACTCCTCAGCAAATGGATGAAGCCAGTTATCAAAAGTAAATGACTGCCACGCGATGTTGAAATTTCCCTTTGGTTTATTGAAGCTAAAAGCAACAATGAAAAAAATTGGAGCAAACAAATACACCAGGCCAAAGCCAGCAAACACATTCAAGGCATAGCGTCCGTACTTGGTACGTTTGCGCATCATGCCAAATCCTCGGTTCCAAAGATTCGCGTGTACATCAGCACCAGCGTTGCAATGCTGACCATCAGCACTGCCGCCATGGCTGACGCAACCGGATAATTGTTCTGCTTCAGGAACTGATCCTGAATGGAGTTACCGATCATCGTGGTGTTTGGGTTACCCAAAAACTGTGCATTTACGAAGTCGCCAGCAGCGGGAATAAACGTCAGGAGCGTGCCGGCAAAAACTCCGGGTATCGAAAGCGGAAGCACCACTTTGCGAAATGCTCGCGTGGCGCTGGAATACAAGTCTCCTGCAGCATTTACCAAGTTGACATCAATCTTTTCAAGGCTCACATAAATGGGAAGCAGCATGAACGGCAAGAAGTTATAAGTGAGTCCCCCAATAACTGCAGTGGGGGTATTCAGCAGTTTGCCATTCTCCATAATGTTCAACCATTCGAAGACATTCCCTAGACCAACAGCGTTCATGGCGCGAACTACAAAACCTCTATCGGCAAGGATCGTCGACCATGCAATGGTGCGAATGAGATAACTAGTAAAAAACGGAATGACCACAAGTCCAAGCAAAATGTTCTTGTACTTTCCACCACGAAAAGCAATTACATAAGCAAGTGGATAGCCGATTGCAATTGTGAGCACCGTGGCAATTGCTGCGTAGAGAAAAGCCCGCTGAAACTGAGAACCAAAATCGCTGAACGCTTTCGTATAGTTCTGAAAAGCCCAATTGAAGTCATAGTTAACAGAGAATCGGCTTTCCTTTGTCGACAATGAAATACGAATCAGCGACCACACTGGCGCCAAGAAAAACAGTGCCAACCAGAGCATGCCCGGCTTCAGCAGCCCATACGGGGCCAACAAACGCCTGGCCTCTGGCCCACCTCGAGTCGCAAGCACCAATACCCCGACGAGATCAAGGATCAGCGTCAGCACAATCACCGACACCATTGGCCCACTGACCAATCGAGTTCCGAGCACTACTAAACAGATTGAAGCAACGATCATTGCGCCCAAACCCACTCGATCGGCGTTACGCGCGATTCGGTTTTGGCGGACGACCATTGCGGTCATGTGATGTTCAGCGTTTCAAACGGTGCTTACGCGCCGGTAATTGCCGAGAATTCCTCATCAAATTTCGCTTCAACATCTTCGCTCAACGTCGCGAATGAACGCAATCGAGCATTGGTCGCATCATCTGGGAACAACAACGGGTTCTCAGCAAGCTCTGGGTCGAGTTTGGCAAGTTCGTCACGAACACCCTTTACAGGCGACAGATATTGCACGTACTGCGTGATCTGTGCTGCCTGTACTGGGTCGTAACAGAAGTTCATGAACTTGGCTGCTGCACTTGCGTTCGGAACACCCTTTGGAAGAATCATGGTGTCACACCAACTGGTGCCTCCTTCTTCAGGAATGACGAAGCGCACATTCGGGCTGTCCTTTCCGAGTTGCAGTACGTCACCCGACCAGCCAACGCAGGCTGCGAAGTTTCCGCTCACCAAGTCGTCTGTGTAGTCATTGCCTGTGAACGCGCGAATCTGGCCATCGTTCTTTGCCTGTGCAAGTTTTTCGAATGCAGGCGCAGCGTCTTCGAATGACGTGATTTTCGAAGGATCAATTCCGAGACTCATGCAGATAAGTCCGATGGTGTCGCGCATTTCGGTGAGCATGCCGATCTTGCCCTTGAACTCTGGATCAAACAAATCGGCAACACTCTTAATCTCACGTCCCGTCACATCAATGTTGTATGCGATACCCGCAGTTCCTGCCTGCCAAGGCATCGAGTACTCACCCGTTGGGTCCCATGTTGGGTTGACATACACATCTTCAATGTTTGAAAAGTTTGGAATGAGGTCTTTCGGAAGTTTTTCGGTCCAACCCAAATTAATCAGTCGACCAGCCATCCAAAATGTTGGGGCGATGATGTCGGCTTCGATTGGCTTGCCTGCACCTAGTAGCGGTTGAATCTTCGCAAAGTATTCATTGTTGTCGTTGTATCCTTCGCCGTAGGTCATCGACACACCCGTTGCAGCCATGAAACGATCGACAGTTCCTGTTAATCCGTCGGCTGTTGGGTCGATATACAACGGCCAGTTATCAAAAAACAACGATTCGGAACCACCATCACTCGATGAATCACTTCCGCCACAGGCAGCAAGAATTGCTGGCAGGGAAAGGCCAAGAGCACCCAATGCTCCGGTCCGCGCCAAAAACTGGCGGCGGGTCATTTGGTTATTTGGTGTTGGCGTTGACATGTCGATTCCCCTTTTGTTGACGTGTAAGTGAATATTAGAGCGTTGACTCAATGTGATCGATATCAGTGGTATTGGATCCAGCCTTTTCTGGCCAGCCAGCCAAGACATACCCACAGTCGGCCTCCCAGGACACATTGATGTTGGCACCAACCGCTATTTGCGGCATGCGCGCCGACGAGTCGGCCAAACAAGTCAATTCTGTGCCATCGGCCAAACGAACGATCATCCGGGCTGTAGCCCCCTGGAACACCAGGTCGGTCAAAGTGCCATGAAGACTTTGGCCGCTGGCATCGGCTTGATCAGAAGGGCGAAGTCGCTCTGGGCGAAGCATCACCGAAACGTGAGCACCAACTGCATGAGCAGAAGATTGCCCCACAACACGAATGGTTGACCCTGCTTTCAGTGCAACTACGGCATCTGCACCATCGTGACTCTGCACTGTTCCGGGAAGCAGGTTCGCCGAGCCGATAAACCCAGCAACAAACAGTGAAGCCGGGGAGCGATAGATCTCCTGTGGAGATCCAATCTGTTCAACATGGCCCTGGCTCATAACAGCAATGCGATCACTCATGGTGAGCGCTTCGCCTTGGTCGTGAGTGACGAAGATAAAACTGATGCCTACTTCACGTTGAATGCGCTTCAACTCAATTTGCATGGCTTCACGCAACTTCAAGTCAAGCGCAGCCAATGGCTCGTCCAATAACAACGCACTTGGGTAGTTCACCAAAGCACGTGCCAACGCAACACGTTGCTGCTGACCGCCGGAAAGCTGCGATGGTTTGCGTTGAGCAAAATCACTCAACCGAACGATCTCAAGCATCTCCATAACGCTGGTTTTAATTTTTGACTCATCCACCTTCTTTGAACGCGGACCGAAAGCGACATTGTCGAATACCGACATGTGCGGAAACAATGCGTACTGTTGAAACACTGTGTTGACGTTGCGCTTGTACGGAGGCACGTCCGAAACATCAATTCCGTCCAACATGACTCGACCAGCTGTTGGCTGTTCGAACCCAGCGATCATCTTTAGGGTTGTTGTCTTGCCACAGCCAGAAGGCCCCAGCATGGCAAAGAACTCGCCAGTAGCGATGGAGAAATTTGCATCATGCACTGCAACGAAGTCGCCATAGCGCTTCGAAACATGGTCTAGAACAATGACGTCGCTTTCTAATTCCCCCATTAGTGCAAAGACTAACTGTTGAGGTTGATCATCACGTGCTTGATGCGCGTGTAGTCGTCGAGTGCGTACATCGAGAGGTCTTTGCCGTAGCCAGACTTCTTGTAGCCACCGTGTGGCATTTCGGCCACCATTGGGATGTGAGTGTTCACCCACACGCAACCGAAGTCGAGGTTCTTCGTCATACGCATGGCTCGGCCGAGGTCACGAGTCCAAACCGACGAAGCAAGCGCAAACTCAACACCGTTCGCCCACTTCAGAGCCTCTGCTTCATCGCTGAACTTCTGCACCGTAATTACTGGTCCGAAGATTTCGTTCTGAATCATCTCGTCGCTTTGCAAGAGGTCGGAGACCACGGTTGGCTCAAAGAAGTAACCCTTGCTACCGATTTGCGAGCCTCCAGTGTTGACCTTGCCGTGCTTTGGCACGCGGTCTAGGAAGCCTGCAACCTTGCTGAGGTGCACGTTGTTGTTCAACGGCCCGTACAGCACATCTTCATCTGGACGTCCTGTCTTCGTCTTCTTCGCTTGATCGGTAAGCAATGTGACGAAATCGTTGTACACCTTTGGTCCAGCAATAACACGTGTTGCTGCGGTGCAGTCCTGCCCACCATTGAAGTAACCAGTCATGGCAATTGTTTCTGCAGCGAGCTCTAAGTCGGCGTCATCAAAAATGATGACTGGCGCTTTGCCACCAAGTTCAAGGTGCAAGCGCTTCAGCGACTTTGATGCGCCAGCAGCAACTTCCATACCTGCGCGAACAGAACCAGTTACCGACACCATTCCCGGAACGTCGTGATCAACCATTGCGCGACCGGTGTCGCGGTCTCCACATATGACGTTGAGAACACCTGGAGGCAAAATGTCGCCGATGATCTTTGCGAGGAGAGCCGTTGATGCCGGCGTGGTATCGCTTGGCTTCAACACCGTGGTGTTACCAGCAGCAATTGCTGGAATGAACTTCCAAACGCCCATCATGAGCGGATAATTCCATGGCGCAACTTGCGCACACACCCCGATTGGTTCACGACGTATATATGAAGTGAAGTTTGGAACGTATTCTCCAGCGCTCTTTCCTTCAAGCATTCGCGCAGCACCTGCGAAGAAGCGAATCTGGTCCATCATCGGGGGAACCTCTTCGCTGAACGTGATTGCACGTGGCTTGCCCGTATTTTCAATTTCCACTTCGATGAGTTCGGTCATGTGCTTTTCCATCACATCAGCAATGTCATTGATCGCCTTTTGACGAACTGCCGGCGTGGTGTTTTTCCAAGACTCAGCAGCAACTGCTGCAGCCTTCATGGCATCATCAACGTCATTTGGTCCAGACAGTGCCGCAGTTGCATATTGCTCGCCTGTCACCGGGTCGATAACTGGGGTCGTGCGACCGTCGCGGGCTGGTACTTCTTTGCCATTGATGAAGTTATTGAAGGATTTCATGACACAAGACTATCCAGTGGACTAGACATGGGGTATGGCTACAAGCAGCGTTGCTCGTGGGGTAAAAACAGTCGGAGTTCCTAAAGAAATCAAGACCATGGAAGGTCGGGTTTCGCTCACGCCAGACGGCGTTCGTGAGTTTGAGCGATTAGGAATAGACGTCTTTGTAGAGACCGGCGCAGGTGAGGCAGCCTCGATTCTAGATGCCGAGTTTGTGGCAGCGGGAGCAACCATCGTGAAGACCGCCGCAGACGCGTGGTCTCAAGAGATGGTGGTCAAGGTCAAGGAGCCAAAAGAAGAAGAGTTCGGATACTTGCGCAGCGATCTCACGCTGTTTACCTACTTGCACCTTTCCGCATACCCAAAAGTTGCAGCAGCACTCGTTTCCTCGGGAACCACCGCTATCGCCTACGAGACCGTGCAAACCGCTGATGGATCGTTGCCATTGCTTGCACCAATGAGTGAAATTGCCGGTCGACTTGCAACCCAGGCTGGTGCACGATTCCTTGAACGCCCCCAAGGTGGTCGCGGTGTACTGATGGGCGGTGCGCCAGGCGTTCGCCCTGCAAACGTTGTGGTGATCGGTGCGGGCAATGTTGGTTATAACGCAGCATGGATCGCTGCCGGAATGCTTGCCAACGTCACCATCTTGGACAAGAACCTTGATCGACTTCGTCACCTTGATCAAATCTGCGTTGGTCGAACAACGACACTTGCGTCAAACCGCGGATCAATTGAGCGTGCTCTTGTTGATGCCGACTTAGTTGTTGGTGCAGTGTTGGTTGCTGGCGCACGCGCACCAATAGTGGTGAGTGAAGACATGGTTCGCTCGATGAAACCAGGCTCAGTTATTGTTGACGTTGCGGTGGACCAAGGTGGTTGCATTGCAACTACTCGCGAGACAACGCACACCGACCCCATTTATATGCAACACGGTGTGGTGCATTACGCAGTTGGCAACATGCCAGGTGCAGTTCCGTACACCAGCACCTACTCGCTCACGAACGCAACGCTGCCGTATCAGCTTGATGTAGCGCGACTTGGTGCCCTTGGTGCTATTACTCAAAGCGAACCACTTCGCCACGGTTTAAACACAGCTCGCGGCCACATCACTAATGATGCAGTGGCTAGCGAACTAAATCTTGCGTACGTTGACCCAATAGCTGCATTGAGTTAGTCACAACACGAATCGCGCCAACCGCATGTTGCACAGCGAAAGTGCGCATGCTCTGCATACAGGCTGGATCCGCAATGTGGGCATTCACTAAAAACTCCACGAGGAGATTCGCAAAACGGTGCCTGTGACTTAACACTCGGTAATGCGTCTGAAGTTAGTCGCGTTGTAGCGTGTTCGTTGTTCACATGACCGACTTTACTCTTGACAACGACTCCCCGAACCCACATAAGCCAGGTTCAGTCCAAGCCGCTCTTGCCTCACGCGACTTTCGAATGGTGTGGTCTGGATCGTTTGCTTCAAATATCGGCACCTGGATGCAAAACGTGGTGCTGCCCGCCTATGTGTACAACCGCACAGGGAAGGCTTCACTCGTAGGCATCATGATTTTTGCCCAACTTGGGCCACTGCTTTTTCTATCCATATTTGCTGGTGTGCTTGCTGACAAATTCGATCGCCGCCGTTGGCTCATTTCAATGCAAATCACGCAGCTCACTTTCTCCATTGCCCTTGCCGTACTTGCACTGGGTGATCCGCGCTTCATATATATCTTTCTTGCTGCGCTCGGAGTAGGCATTGGTAACGCACTGAATGCTCCAGCATGGTCGGCCATGTTGCCTTCGCTTGTACGGCCAGTGGATTTGCCGGGAGCATTGTCGCTGAACAGCGTGGTCATTAATGGATCACGCGTAGTTGGCCCGATCATCGTCGCAGTGCTTTCGCAGGTTGGCGTGACGACTGCAGGTTTCTTTTTCATGAACGCTGCGACGTATCTGTTCGTCATCTTCGCGTTAATGATGGTGAATATCCCAGGCTTCACCCCTGACACAACGCAAGGTTGGCGAAGGTTCACCAGTGGAATTTCTCTTGCCCGCCAAATTTCTGGCGTCAGCAGACTGCTTATCACACTCGCCACTTTTTCACTGTTTTCACTTCCCTACGTTGGTTTGTTCCCAGCAGTTGCAGATGTCAACTTCGGAATCGCGGAAGACGGCGTCGTTTATAAGTGGCTGTATGCAACGTGGGGCCTCGGTGCTGCACTCGGCGGCTTAGCAGTTGGCACCAAGTTTTCCCATCGAGATCAACGCAAACTTGTGCAGTATGGGTTCGTCGGCTTTGCCGTGAGCATGGTGTTCTTCGCCGTTTCGCGCTCTGCCATTCCGGCATTCATTTTCGGATTCATTCTTGGATTCGCCTACTTCTTCACCACCACTGCAATGTCAATCGTGGTGCAAAGCAGATTGAAACCAGAAATGCGTGGCCGCGTGATGTCGCTGTGGTTCATGTCATTTGGCGGAACTGTTCCACTTGGCAACATGCTTTTTGGTCCGGTTGTTGATCAATATGGTGCACGTTGGCTATTGCTCTTTGGAGCGGCGTGGGCATTGTTCTTGGCATGGTGGTGCAACGTTTCTGCATTGGATGCAAAAAACAAATTTTTAGTGGGTCAGTAACTGAACAACTCGCTCGAGTGTCGCTACGCGTGAGCCCTTCACCAAAACGGCAACATCGGTGCCACCGTTACGCACAACTTTCACAGCATCGTCAATCGAAAATGACGGAGTTGCGTAGTTATCGGTCTCGCACGCGATGAACTCAATCTTTTTGCTCCGCGCATATTCGACGATTGCACTGTGTTCTGCCAAAGAATCTGCCAACTCAGCCATCTGACCGGCAATCACGACATGCCGTGATGCCTTCATTCCGACCAAGGCGTCAAGTGCAGCGCGCATTGAAGCCGGGTTGGCGTTATACGTGTCGTTAATGATCGTCATTCCGTCATCTGTCGTAATCACCTGCATGCGCATTGGCGATACAAAGCTCTGCTCTAACGCCGCTGCCGCTCTGTGAATACTCACTCCACACACTCCAGACACTGCGATCGCTGCAGCAGCATTCAACGCCATATGAGCACCAGGAACCGACATTGCCCACGACACAGTTCCCCACGGTGTTGTTGCACTCACTGAAGCGCGTGCCATCTCATCAAGCTCGCATTTAATGATTCGAATATCAGCGCTCTCATGAACGCCGTACGTCAATACCTGTGCTTGCGTCAAGTTACGCATGTTGCGTACTCGTTCATCGTCAGCATTCAGAATTGCGTAGCCCGAACTTGGGAGTGCTTGCACCAATTCGGCTTTTGCTTTTGCAACACCTTCGATACCGCCAACCCGCTCGGTATGAGCAGCAGCGACCGCAGTCACCACACCAATTGCGGGGCGACCGATTGAACACAGCCGAGTGATTTCTCCAAAGCCACGCATCCCCATTTCCAACACCAGGGCCTGCGAGTTATCTGCTGCGTTCAGCAGCGTGACTGGTAATCCTTGATCATTATTAAACGAACGCTCGCTGGCCGAAACCACGAGCTCGCTCGACAACGCAGCCGCAATGAAATCTTTTGTTGATGTTTTGCCAACCGACCCAGTTATTCCAATCACTCTGTTTACAACCGATGGCTCAAGACGCGCACGAGCCCATGCGCCGAGCTTCAGCAATGCAGAAAGCGTGTCGTCAACGATAATGGCACTGCGACCAACCGGATCCCGTTGAGTGAGATACGCACCGGCACCAGACTTCAATGCAGCCTCAATGAATTCGTGCCCATCGCGTTCGGCAACTATTGGAACGAACAACTGCCCTGGCGAAATGGTGCGCGAATCAAAACTGACACCCGATAAGTGGGCATTTTGTCCAACGAGCGTTCCACCGGTTGCATTCGCCACATCGGCAGCCATAAAGCGCATGCACCGAGAATACTGATAATTACCTAGTACCGTGTTTCATAGTGACTACACAAACTCCAACACACGTAATCGTGTTGTTTGGTGGTGAATCCGCCGAGCACGATGTCAGCTGCGTCACCGCAGCACATGTGCTTCGCGCTCTAGATCAGCAAAAATATCGCATTAGTGCTATCGGGATCACTCGCGAAGGAAAATGGAATTTGGCCACACAGGCAATGGACAATCTCAAACGCGGACCAGAACATGTTGGACCAAAATTGTCAACCGATGGTGAACCAACCTCTATTTCAGTAGTTGTTGGCGAAGCTCGTGATGGCGCACAAACAGTGGTGTTCCCTTTGCTTCATGGCCCACTCGGTGAAGATGGAACGATTCAAGGATTACTTGAGCTTGCAAATATTGCATTTGTTGGAACTGGCGTGCTGGGCAGCGCCGTCTGTATGGATAAGGGAGTGGCAAAGCAGGTTCTGCATGCCAACTCGATTCCGCAACCAAACTACGTTTCGCTCCGCGAATCACATATCAATGACGCATCCTTGAAACACGCGATCGAAACCCTTGGCCTTCCTCTCTTCGTCAAGCCAGCAAACATGGGCTCTTCGGTCGGTGTATCGAAAGCCAAATCTGCTGAAGAACTAAAGACCGCTGCAGCCTCTGCATTGCAATACGACGAATGGATTGTGATTGAAGAAGCGATTTCGGGTCGTGAAATCGAAGTTGCAGTTCTTGGAAACGACGTAGCCCGTGCATCTGTCCCAGGTGAAATCATCCCTGGCAACGAGTTCTACGATTACGAAGATAAGTACATCACCGACGGAGCGAAGCTGCTCGTTCCAGCAGACCTCACCGCCGACGAAATTGAGGCTGTTCAAAAACTCGCCATCGTCATTTTCCACACGCTTCGCGCCGAAGGTATGGCACGAGTGGACTTCTTCTACGAGAAGAACGGTCGCGGTTTTCTGTGTAATGAAATCAATACCATTCCCGGCTTTACCCCTATCTCGATGTATCCAAAATTGTGGCAAGCATCTGGACTTTCATATGGCGAGCTGCTCGATGAACTCATTGATTTAGCGATTGAACGCCACTCACGACGCCGTCGCAACACCGCGCGCTAATTCAGATTTACGAGCCCGAAGCTGGAATGTTGATGATCTGTCCTGGACGAATATTGACGCTTGAATTCGGCCAGTTGTTGGCAGCCAATAACGATGCCAGTGATACACAGAACTTCTTGCGAATGACATAAATGGAGTCACCTGCTGCAATTTGGTAGGTGCCCGCTGGACGTGCGTCGCAACCTGCAGTAGCAGGGCCGGCGGCAACGTCTGGTTTTGCAGTGACGATTGGGTTGAGCACCATTGCCGATGGCGGAATCTTGATGATTGAGCCCGCAAACGGAAACTGGCCAGAAGCAACCAAGCCGTTGTACATGAGCAGTTCAGACATGGTGATACCAAAGATTGTTGCAACCAAACTTGGCGAGTCACCAGGCAACACCGTGTAGGTCTGCTCTACCCCAACCGCACCAATTGGCAATGTGGTGGTAACTGGCACCGTGGTAGGGCTAACAGGCGGAATCGTTTGGAAATTTGTTGACTCCACAGCCACAACGGTTGTTGCGCTACCCGAGACATCTGCACTGCACGCAGCAAGTACTGAAATTGCTGAAAGCACAGCAACTGCATGCACGATGGCTTTCTGGTGGCTCTTCATCACCTGTACAGAGTAATTGATGACTACACCATTGGGCGGGCAGACGAGGCAATCGGCACTGGGAGAGTTGTCTCGCCCATCAACTGCATATCTACAGCAGATGCACATGCACGACCTTCTGCAATTGCCCACACGATCAAACTTTGACCGCGACCCATATCACCTGCAACAAAAACTCCGGGAACATTTGTTCGGTAATCATCCGTGCGTGCAATGTTTCCTCGATCATCGATATTGACACCTAGTCGCTCAATCCAGTTTCCCTTGTCCGGACCGACAAAACCCAACGCAAGGAACACGAGATCTGCTGGAATTTCACGCGAGGTGCCAGGAACGTTTTCGAACTTCCCATCCACCATCTGCACTTCACAAATTTCAAGTGCTTGTACATTCCCATTTCCATCGTCAATGAATCGTTCAGTGTTCACGCTAAAAACACGCTCTCCACCCTCTTCATGAGCCGAAGAGGTGCGATAGATCAAGCTCCACTGAGGCCATGGGTTGTTGCTCGCGCGAACCTCTGGCGGCATCGGCATGATTTCCAATTGCGTAATCGATGCTGCACCTTGACGAATTGCAGTACCTAAACAGTCCGCTCCGGTATCTCCGCCACCGATAATGACCACATGTTTGCCATGAGCATCAATTGGTGACGACGGCATGTCGCCTTGTTGCACTTTGTTGGCAAGCGGCAAATATTCCATCGCCTGATGAATACCGCGCAGTTCACGACCCGGCACAGGCAAATCGCGCGCGACGGTTGAACCACAAGCCAAAACAATTGCATCGTGCGAAGCAACAAGAACGTCAATATCGACATTGTCGCCAACTGCAGCATTCGTTCGGAACTCGGTTCCCTCTTCGCGCATCTGCTCTATGCGCCGATCAAGATACTTCTTTTCCATCTTGAATTCGGGAATTCCATAGCGCAACAATCCACCGATTCGATCGGCACGCTCAAGCACAACCACATCATGGCCAGCCCGAGTGAGTTGCTGAGCAGCTGCAAGACCTGCAGGACCAGAACCAACCACTGCAATGCGTTTACCCGTCTTCGTGCTGGCTATGAACGGCTGCACCCAACCCTCACTCCAAGCGTGATCGATAATTTCAACTTCAACCTGCTTGATTGATACGGGGTCTTCGTTGATCCCCAGTACACATGCACTCTCACATGGCGCGGGGCACAATCGACCGGTGAACTCAGGGAAATTGTTTGTGGCATGCAGACGTTCAATAGCATCGCGCCAATGTCCGCGGTACACGAGGTCGTTCCAGTCAGGAATGAGGTTGCCGAGTGGGCATCCGTTATTACAAAATGGAATTCCACAGTCCATGCAGCGTCCTGCTTGATGATTCAACTCATCTTTTGGAAAGGGTTCGTACACCTCGCGCCAATCGGTGACGCGCACAGGAATTGAACGACGCCTCGGAGTCTTGCGCTCCCACTTTAAGAAACCTGTTGGTTCACCCATGAACTGACTCCATCACTCGCCGAGAGGTTTCCTCTTCCGAAACGCCATCTGCTGATGCTTTTGCCAATACCGCCATGACACGTGCATAATCACGCGGTAACACCTTGACGAACTTGGATGAATACGTATCCCACTGCGCAACGATTTGTTTTGCACGTGGTGAATCAGTCATTGCAATATGTTCTTGCAAAGTGTCTTGCAACCACTGGGTGTCTTCCTGGTCTAGAGGCAAAATATCGACCATCTCTGGATTGACGCGCGATGCGAACTGATCGTCCATGTCATATACATAGGCAATACCGCCCGACATACCAGCAGCAAAGTTTCGACCCGTTGTGCCAAGTACTACCGCGCGGCCACCGGTCATGTATTCGCATGCATGGTCACCCACACCTTCGACGACCAAAGTCGCCCCAGAGTTACGAACTGCAAATCGTTCACCGACAATGCCGTTAATGAACACCTGTCCCGAAGTTGCACCGTAGCCAACGACGTTTCCGGCGATCACGTTTTCTTCGGGAGCAAACGGCGCACGTGCGCTTGGACGAATGCTGATTCGGCCACCAGACAATCCCTTACCAACGTGATCGTTGCTGTCACCGAAGAGTTGCATGGTTACACCGCGCGGAATGAACGCACCAAAACTTTGTCCAGCCGAACCTTCAAACCGAAGCGAAATGGTGTTGTCGGGAAGTCCAGCGCCTCCCCACTTCTTCGTCACTTCGCTACCCAACATGGTGCCCACGGTGCGATTTACGTTTGAAATTGGCGACTCAATAGAGATTGCGGAACCGAACTCAATTGCATCTGCACACTGTGCAATAAGCGCCGTGTCGAGTGCATCAACCAGCCCATGATCTTGTGCAACCGAGTGATGTCGAGTTTGGTTGTACGGATTTTGCGGAGTGACAAGAATCGGCTCAATGTCGAGGCCTTGAGCCTTCCAATGGTTCACTGCATGCTTCACGTCGAGCGCTTCTACACAACCAACCGCTTCCTGCAATGTGCGGAAACCGAGTTGAGCAAGATATTCGCGCACCTCTTCAGCGATGTATTCGAAGAAGTTGACAACGAACTCGGGCTTACCGCTAAACCGCTTACGCAGTTCTGGGTTTTGCGTTGCAATGCCAACAGGGCAAGTATCCAAATGGCAGACGCGCATCATGATGCAACCGCTCACCACCAAAGGCGCAGTTGCAAAACCAAACTCTTCTGCACCAAGAAGCGCAGCGATGATGACGTCGCGCCCGGTCTTCATCTGTCCATCGGCTTGCACGACAATGCGATCACGTAAACCGTTGAGCAACAGCGTCTGCTGCGCTTCGGCAAGACCGAGCTCCCATGGCACGCCGGCATGCTTCAACGACGTCAGTGGTGATGCGCCGGTTCCCCCATCATGACCAGAAATCAGCACCACGTCGGCTTTTGCTTTGCTTACACCTGCAGCAACCGTGCCAATGCCAACTTCGGAAACCAACTTCACATGCACTCGTGCAGCAGGGTTTGAATTCTTCAAGTCGTGAATGAGCTGCTTCAAATCTTCAATTGAGTAAATGTCGTGGTGCGGTGGTGGCGAAATAAGCCCAACACCAGGAGTGCTATGTCGAGTCTTTGCAATCCATGGATACACTTTGTGTCCTGGCAGCTGGCCACCCTCACCCGGCTTGGCACCCTGGGCCATCTTGATTTGAATGTCATCAGCATTGACGAGGTATTCACTTGTCACGCCAAATCGACCCGAAGCAACTTGCTTAATTGCCGAACGCTTGGAATCGCCGTTGCCCATGACTTCATATCTCTCGGGATCTTCACCGCCCTCGCCCGTGTTGCTCTTTGCACCAATTCGGTTCATGGCAATGGCAAGCGTCTCATGCACCTCTGCAGAAATTGATCCGTAGCTCATTGCGCCTGTTGAGAAGCGCTGCACGATGCTTGCAACCGATTCAACTTCGTCAATTGAAATTGGCTCGCGATCGCTCGCAAACTGGAACATGCCGCGCAATGTGGTGAGCACCTTTGATTGATCATCAACTGCTGCTGTGTATTGCTTGAACAAGTCATAGCGACCAGCCCGTGTTGCATGCTGCAAGCGGTACACAGTTTCTGGGTTGAACAAATGGTGTTCACCTTCGCGACGCCACTGGTATTCACCACCCAGTTCAAGCTTGCGGTGAATTCGTTGATCTGGTCGGCGTGGATGCGCAATTGCGTGGCGCGCTGCAACCTCTGCACTCACCTGCTCAAGCCCGATGCCATCAATTCGCGAAACTGTTCCCGTGAAGAACTCATCAATAAACGAGTGACTCAATCCAATGGCTTCAAAAATCTGCGCACCGGTATAGGAAGCAACTGTCGAGACACCCATTTTCGACATCACCTTCAACACACCTTTGCCCGCTGCCTTGATGTAGTTATTCACTGCCTTCTTGGGTTCCATTCCACCAAGACCATGCATCCCTACGCCATCGTCAGCAGTGATTAAATCCTCAATCGATTCGAACGCAAGGTACGGATTGATGGCACCTGCGCCAAATCCAACGAGCAGTGCCATGTGATGCACTTCTCGTGCGTCGCCGCACTCAACAATGAGACCTACCTTGGTTCTCTGTTTAGTGCGAATGAGATGGTGATGCACTGCACTTGTAAGCAGGAGTGACGGAATTGGGGCAAACACTTCGTCACTATTTCGATCGGAGAGCACGACGATTCGCACTCCCTCATCAATAGCCGTGCTGATTTCAGCACATATCTGTGCAAGTGCAGAACGCAGTCCCGACTCACCTTCGGCAACGCGGTACAGACCACTCACCACCATGCTGCGAAGGTGCGAGTACTCACCGTCTTCATTGATGT
>BJFW01000007.1:0-40671 GCA_014190095.1 Actinomycetes bacterium
CAACGCACGCTTCGATACGAAACCTATGTCATGCCTGCACCCGAAGAAAATGCACAGACGTTGTACGAAGCGTTGCTTCGTCGAAACGAAAAGCTTGTAGGGGCACATTTTTCAATTGGTCAAGAAGATGCAGTGTTTCTTCGGGGCGAGATTCCACTTGCGGCACTGAATGAAAGAGAATTAGACCGCGCAATTGGCACCCTGTATTCAACGGTTGAGCAAAGCTTTGGTTCGCTCATCCGCATCGGATTTGCCAGCCGCTTTACCGACTAGCAGCACACATGGATGTGGGTTCGGGTTATTGGCGATCGGAGAAGTTGTCCAATAACCCGAACCACATAAGTCGCTAACCTGACCACATGCAAAAAGAGCCAATCACATTTGTGGGTGGTGGCAACATGGGCGGCGCAATGATTGAGGGCTTGTTGCACGCTGGTTGGAAGACAACGGATATTTCCGTAGTAGAACTTTCGGTAGATCGTCGCAACGCATTGCAGAATTTGTTCCCGGGTATCACTACCAGCGAGGCCATTGGCCCATGTTCTGCAGCAGTAATTGCGGTAAAACCTGGTGGCGCTGTAGAAACATGTGCAGCGCTCAGCAAAGCTGGTGCAACACGTGTGCTTTCCATTGCTGCAGGAGTGAGTACTTCTGCTTTGCAAAGTGCGTCAGGCTCGCACACTTCCGTGGTCCGTGCAATGCCAAACACACCAGCACTTATTGGCGAAGGAATGGCTGGCATTTGTGCAACAGATTCCACATCAGAAGAAGTTCTGCAATGGGCTGAGTCAATTCTTGGCGCAGTTGGCAAAGTTGTGCGCGTTCCTGAAAGCCTCATTGATGCAGTCACCGCAATTTCGGGTTCGGGGCCTGCATATATTTTCTTGGTTGCAGAGGCCCTCATCAGTGCAGCAATTGAGCAGGGTCTTTCTGCCGAAGTTGCCAACGCTCTGGTTCGCCAGCTGTTCGTTGGATCAGCACAATTGCTTAGTCGGTCACCAGAAAGTCCCGAGCAATTGCGCGCAAATGTCACTTCACCAAACGGAGTAACGGCAGCGGCAATTGCCACGCTTGAAGCCGCAGGACTTCGCGAAGCCATTTCACAGACAGTGAAATCTGCGGTACTTCGCAGCCGTGAGATGGGCAAGTAGTCGCTAGGGTATGCCCTAGGTCACGAACTCCGGACGGGGTTACCCCCCAACCGGGAGTCGCGCTTGAAAGAGTGCGCCGTTTGGACCGGTGCCGTCGGGGGGTTGGCACCGGTCCATTCGTTTTTTCTTGAACACACCATGACACATCGCTTCAATCACATTTCGTTCCTCACTGATTACGGAACTCGAGATGAATTCGTTGGAATCGTGAAGTGTGTTGTCGCAGACATCGCTCCGCACGTGCAAGTAATTGACATCACACACGACATTCCTGCATTTGATGTTCGCGCAGGTTCACTTGCTTTAGCACGAGCTGTTTCGTATGTTCCAAAAGGTGTGATCTTGGCAGTTGTTGATCCAGGCGTTGGTACCTCGCGGCGCGCAATTGCGGTCAGCGTTTCGGGCGGTGACGGTGTGTTTATTGGCCCAGATAATGGGCTGTTAGCAACAGGCGTCGCGCTGGCCGGCGGAGCCGAATTTGCTGTGGAGCTGACCAATACGAAGTACCACTTGCCGTCGCCGGGAACCACCTTTGCAGGTAGAGATATTTTTGGTTCGGTCGCAGCACACATTTGTAATGGTGTTGAATTACGCGAACTTGGTACTGAGATTGATGCGGCTTCAATTCTTCCCGGCATCATTCCAATTACCCGTGAAGAAAATGGGCAGCTTGTTGGTGAAGTGACGTGGGTAGATCACTTCGGGAATTGCCAACTCAATATTGGACCAGAAGAAATTGCCCAGTGGGGAACACCCGTGCGAGTGGCAATAGGAAATGCTGATTCGCCAAATCACATTGTTCGTTCCGTTCCTGTTGTGCGCAACTTCTCCGAAATTGGAGGAGGCCTTGGACTCGTAATCGATAGCTTCGGCATGTTGGCACTGTGTACTGACCGCGGTTCTGCTGCGGCCGAGTTGGACCTTGGGCCAACAAACATGGTGACTATTAGTCAGGACCCAAATGCTGGTGGCGGAGTAAGTACCACGGTGCGGTTGGGTTCCAAGCCCAACTGAAGTTGTAAATAGGCGTAAAGTCTTGGCATGCGCCCAGCGACCACATTGGCAATTGCGTTACTGCTCATTTCTATTTTTGCCGCCGGAATTCTTTCACTCAGGTAATGAGATTTAGCGGTCGATTGAGGCATACGTGAACCTTGCAGAAATTATTGAGCAACATCCTGCCGACAGCGTCGCACTCATTAGTCGGGGACGTCCGACCACGTACGGGGAATTGCGTCGACAGGTAGCAAGCCTTCGCGGAGTACTTGCCGAAAACGGAGTTGAGCGCGGCGATCGTGTTGCGATTTTGTGCGGTAACAGTCGGTACTTCGTTCTTGCGTACTTAGCAACACTTGGAGTTGGTGGAATTGCGGTTCCTCTCAACGTCATCAGTCCCGCATCGGAAATACAGCGTGAGTTGGACACGGTTCAACCCCGCATTGTTTTTATTGAACCTGCGGCTATGACTGCATGGAGCAACGTTGATCACTCTTCGCTGACAGAACTGCGTGCAGTAATTGCCACAGAAGGTCATGGCATTGCAGGAGCGATCACGCTCTCTGAGTCGCTAATGCATGCACCTGTGCCGATTACAAACATGTCGCCAACGGAAGTTGCAGTTTTCATATTTACAAGCGGAACCGCAGGTTCGCCGAAAGCAGCAATGCTTACGCATAACAATTTATTGTCAAACCTTGTACAGGTTTCCCGCGAAAATGTATTGCGCAATACCGACGTGGTGTACGGAGTGTTGCCTTTGTTTCATATTTTCGGACTCAATGTTGTACTTGGATACACTCTGTTTGCAGGTGCGAGTGTGGTGCTGGTTCAGCGCTTTGATCCATCAACAGCGCTCGAAACGTTTGCTGAACGTGGGGTAACGGTGGTTCCAGGTGCACCACAAGTGTGGTCAGCACTTGCGCAAATGCCGGAAGATGAATGCAAGGTGCTTTCGCAACTGCGTTTGGCATTAACAGGTGCTGCAAAAATGCCCGAGCAAGTGACGAATCAACTGAAAGATCGATATGGGCTTGTCGTGCATGAGGGGTACGGGCTAACCGAATCTTCACCAGTGGTAACTACCTCAGTCAATGGCAGCCATAAGGTTGGATCAATTGGGAGACCGTTGCAGGAAGTTTCTCTGCGCTTAGTAGATGAGCACGGTGATGAAGCGGAAGAGGGAGACTCTGGTGAAATTTGGGTTCGTGGCGAGAATGTCTTCGCTGGGTATTACAACGATCAAGAGGCAACCGACCGAGTACTCACGGCAGATGGATGGCTGCGTACCGGCGATATTGCGGTGAAAGATCCTGATGGTGATTTATTCCTTGTTGATCGCTTGAAGGACCTCATCATCGTGAGTGGGTTCAACGTGTATCCAGCAGAAGTCGAGCAAGTACTGCTGGCTCATTCAGCGATTGATCAAGCTGCAGTTGTTGGTGTTTCACATCCACATACCGGTGAAGCTGTTCGAGCATATGTTGTGTTGCACAGTGGTGTTCATCTGGATGAAGAATCAATTATTGAGCATTGCCAAAAGCAATTAGCTCGATACAAGTGTCCATCAAAAGTGTTAATTGTGCAGTCACTGCCAACTGGCAGCACTGGCAAGGTATTGCGACGCGCGTTGCGTTGACTTTTCTCGTGTTGAATTGCTGGCTACAAGAAAGCCAAAGAACAGAATTGACACTCCAACTAACAGCGTGATTGCAAAGGCTGTGTCTTCACCAAATCGACCAGCCAGTGTTCCACTCGCTGAGAGCACCAACGTTCCTGTTGCTATCAACACGTTCCCTAATGCCAAGCGTCTGGCCGAAAACACCGAGCGCTTCGCTCCTGTCGAAAGTGCAGGGTTCTTCTTACGAAGTACGCGCCAGGCCGACCACAGTGCACCAAAAATAATGACGAGTGCCGGAACTCCGGATCCGACTGCGGCAAGAATTCGCGGGGCAACACCGAACACTTCTTTGCCTGTGGGAAATTGATCAGTGACTACTTCAATTTTGGTTTGTGCAACGAGAACGATTCCAGTTGCAAAGCCTGATAACCAAATGAGAATTTGTCGAACACGATTTCCAATTTGATGTCCCCCGAGTAGGTACACAGTGCCAAGCGCGAGCCATGAAACGTTGAGCACGGCCCCAGCAAGAAAGAACAATCTGAAGACGAAAACGTTCCAACCCGTGCTTTCTGCCCACCACAGGCATGCAGAACCCATGGCGAATAACGCCATGGCGATAGTCCATGCCAGTTCGTGTGGTTGGCGACGTTTGATCCACCGGTCCGCAGTACTCAGTGTGAAAGCGGTCGCTACGAGGGTGGCGGTTCCTGCAAGTGCGCCATTTAGCCCTCCCATGCCTAGAACCGCGGTTGCGCTCATCACCGAAGACTAGTTGGACTTCGTGAATTCATGCACGAACGCCTACATTTGAGGCGTGGCCGACCTTGCCCAAACCTCATCCCCCGCACGTCGCAGAATTCCAGATGCTGCAGTTGCGCGCCTCCCCGTATACCTCCAGATCCTGAACACGCTTATTGCTGAAGGAACCGCTCAGCTATCGAGTGATCAACTTGCAGCACTTGCCGGGGTAAACGCGGCAAAGGTGCGCAAAGACTTGTCGTACTTAGGAAGCTATGGCACGCGGGGAGTTGGCTACGACGTCGCTTACCTGGTGTATCAAATTAAGCGAGAGCTCGGACAGCACCACGAATGGAAAGTTGTGGTGGTCGGTGCCGGCAATCTTGGAAACGCATTAGCCAATTACAACGGATTCTCTACTCGCGGGTTTCCAGTTGCTGGAGTAGTAGACATCGACGCGTCGAAGGTGGGCAAAAAAGTTGCTGGCGTGTTGGTGAGACATGTGGATGACTTGCCGAACATCGTGCGTGAGGAGTCGGTAAGCATCGGTGTTATCTCCACTCCACCAGCGTCGGCTCAGTACGCAGCAGACTTACTGGTTAACGCAGGAATTCGTTCCATTCTGAACTTCGCCTCCGTGATCTTGAATGTTCCAGAAAACATCTCGGTACGTAGTGTTGATCTGGGAGTTGAGTTGCAGATTCTTGGCTACTACGAGCAACTCAGCCGCGAAGACAAGCCTGCAACGAAGACAAAGCGCGAAGTGGCTGCAATATGTCAATAGTTGTTCTTGGCATCAACCATAAATCTGCTCCACTCGATGTGATAGAGCGCGTAAGCATTTCTGACGATGTGCTTGCGAAGTCACTGCACGGGTTAGTGTCGCGCGATCACGTTCGCGAAACGGTTGTTCTTTCCACGTGTAACCGCACCGAAGTGTACGTAATTGCCGAAAAGTTTCATGGAGCCTTTGCAGACGTCCGAGACTTCTTTTGTGAATTATCCGGCTTGTCAGTAGAAGAACTTCAACCACATTTTTACAGTCAGCACGATGATGCAGCAGTAAGTCATTTGTTTGAAGTTGCATCTGGTCTCGATTCCGCAGTGCTCGGTGAAACTGAAATTCTTGGCCAAGTTCGCAACGCGTGGGACAAAGCACGCACCGAAACCACTGCGCGAACCTCGCTAAATATGTTGTTCCGTCACGCGCTTGAAGTAGGCAAGCGCGCGCGAACCGAAACGTCAATCAGTCGTTCCACAGCGTCGGTTTCTCATGCGGCAGTTGAAATGGCGACAGATATTTTGGGAACAATGTCGGGTCGTCGTGTCTTGGTGATTGGTGCTGGCGACATGGGTGCAGGTATTGCACGTGCACTCGGAAGTGCAGGTTCACAGAGCGTCACGGTCATGAACCGAAGTCGCGAACGCGCTCAGCAACTAGCAGATTCAGTTGGTGCTGAAGTGAGTCATATTGACGAACTACACGAAGCAATTGGCAATGCTGATGTTGTGCTTACGTGTACTGGTGCGGGTGAAGCAATTATTTCGGTCGAAGACGTTCAGCGTGCACGAGAGCGCTCAAACAAATCTCCACTTTTGATTGTTGATATTGCTGTTCCGCGCGATGTTCAACATGAGGTCGGCGATTTGCCAGGAGTCACCTTGCGTGACTTGCATGACCTTCGCGACTGGGCACAGACTGGAATAGATGCACGTCAGCAGGAAGCCGAAGAAGTTCGGCGCATTGTGGGAGAAGAAGTGGAACGTTTCGGACAAGAGGTGAAGGCGCGCCAGGCTGCACCTCTCGTTGCCGAGTTGCACGAACGAGCCGAGACTATAAGGCGCACAGAGGTTGAACGATTCTCTTCAAAGCTTTCTGGCCTGAGCGCAGAGCAACGTGATGTAGTGGATGCGCTGAGCAAGGCAGTTGTTGCCAAGTTGTTACACAGCCCTTCGTTGCAACTCAAGCACAGCGCTGGCACCCCGCAAGGTGAACGCATTGCTGCAGCACTTCGCGATTTATTCGACATCGAATGATCCGACTCGCCACGCGTTCGAGCGCACAGGCGCGAACACAGGCAGAGGTTGTTGCACAAGCAATTACTACGGCAACAGGATTGCCAGTTGAATTGGTGTTTGTAGAAACCCTTGGCGATCAGAACAGAGATCAACCGCTGCATCAAATTGGTGGTCAGGGAATTTTTGTCAAAGAAGTGCAGCAGGCAGTGCTTCGCGGAGATGCGGATATTGCGGTTCATTCAGCAAAAGATCTTCCATCGCAAAACGCAGAAGGTTTAGTGGTTGGTGCATGGTGTGAACGACGAGATGCACGCGATGCATTAGTAGGAAAGTCGTTGAATGATCTTGAACTCGGCGCAACAGTTGCCACCGGCTCGGTGAGACGCAGAGCGCAACTGCTTACTGTTCGCCCCGACCTGAAGTTTGTTGAGTTGCGCGGAAACATTCACACCCGCCTTGAAAAGGTTCCAAACAAAGGGTCCATCGTGATGGCAATTGCAGCCATGCAAGTGCTTGGAATAACAGATCACATTGCAGAAGAACTGGCGACAACAGAATTTGTTCCAATGGTTGGACAAGGTTGTGTTGCAGTTGAATGCCGAGAAGGAGATCACGAGACGCTTGCCGCAATTTCTGGCCTTGATCATGCCCGTACACGTTTTGCTGTGGAAATAGAACGCGCATTTCTTGCAGAACTCGGCGCAGGTTGTTCAATGCCAGTTGGCGCGTATGTCAATGAGAAGAACGTGCTTTCAACATTTATGGCAACTGGGGCAACGAATTCGGACCGACACGTGAAGTTTGTTGAGCCCGTGCCATCAGTTGATGCACATGAGTTCGCTCGTGAACTTGCTCGAAAGTCGCAATCTGCGTTGGCATGATTGAAAGTACGTTTTCGGGAAAGCGCATCGTAGTGACACGCCCGCGAGCGCAGGCAAAGGAATTGCAACGCGCAATTGAGGAGCGTGGTGCGAAATGTGTGGTTGTTCCACTGATTGAGATATCACAGCCAGACGATGAGGGATTTGCCTTTGAGCAAGCGATGCGCAGCATCAGTGAATATGAATGGGTCATATGCACTTCAGCAAACGGCGCTTCGCGTGTTGCTCCGTATTTGTCAAGTGGTGCAATGAGTCCAAAACTTGCTGCTGTTGGAGGTGCTACGGCGCTTGCATTTGCCCGTGTTGTGGACTTTGTTCCAAGTTCTGCAAATGGAAAATCGCTTGCAGAAGAACTTCCGATGTCATTGGGGAAAGCACTGGTTGTTCAAGCACAGGAAACCAGTGGCGAGGTGGTGCGCATTTTGCGAGACCGCAACATGCACGTAGATGAAGTTGCTGCATACAAGACGGAGCAATGTTTGCTTACTGACGCTCAGGTTTGGGAAATTCGCTCTGCTGATGCAGTGTTGATTGCGTCTGGTTCTGCTGTGCGTTCGTGGTGTGCGCAGGCTGGACCACAAGTGAATGGAAAAATTATTGCCATCGGTGAACCAACGCAACAAGTAGCAGATGAATGCGGAATGACAATTAGCGCCGTTGCACGCGAAGCTTCAACTACAGGCGTTGTTGCAGCGCTTGCTGGCGTATTCGTGTAAACGACCCCGTAGCCTTACGGGCATGGCGTTTCCGCAATCTCGACCCCGTCGTCTTCGTCAAAGCCCTGCACTACGAGAACTCGTTGCAGAGGTTCGACTTGGAGTTTCCGATCTAGTTGCACCGTTGTTTGTGCGCGAAGGTATTTCTACGCCGCAACCCATTTCATCGTTGTCTGGCGTGCTGCAACACACACGTGAATCGTTGAAGGAAGAAGTACGTGCGCTTGCCGATCTTGGTATTCCAGCGGTCATTTTGTTCGGCGTTCCAGCCGTTAAGGACGAAGTTGGCTCGGGAGCATTTGATCCAAATGGAATTGTGCAGGTTGCACTACGTGAACTTCGGGAAGAATTGGGCAATCGCATTGTGTTGATGGCCGACTTGTGCGTGGACGAATACACCTCGCACGGGCACTGTGGCGTGCTCAATGCACAAGGTGATGTCGACAACGATGCAACGCTCGAGATTTATTGCAAGGCAGCATTGGCACAAGCTCAAGCAGGTGCTCAAGTAGTCGCACCGAGCGGAATGATGGACGGGCAAGTAGGCGCGATTCGCGCAGCACTTGACGGCGCAGGTTTCCTCGACACTGCGATCATGGCATATTCAGCAAAGTATGCCTCTGGGTTGTACGGACCGTTCCGCGACGCAGTAGACGTGCAAATTGCTGGTGGCGGTAATCGCAAGGGCTACCAACAAGATTGGCGTAACGCGCGCGAAGCACTTCGCGAAGTCGCGGCAGATATTGAGCAAGGCGCAGACATCGTGATGGTGAAGCCAGCGATGAGCTATCTCGATGTGATCGCATCGGTAAGTGAGCGAGTAGATGTTCCCGTTGCCGCGTATCACGTAAGTGGCGAGTACGCCATGATCAAGGCTGCAGCAGCAAATGGCTGGATCGATCACGACACCGTTGCTGTTGAGCAGTTAACAGCAGTAAAGCGCGCGGGCGCTGACATTATTTTGACCTATTTCGCGCGTTGGTTCGCCGAAACCCAACAATAGGAGTTGCAGTGACCATTCCGTTTTGTGATCCAACGCTGTGTGTGTCTGCAGGTTGTACTGCAACTGTGTGTACTGGCAAGGCAATTGCATCAAACCACACCTTCTACGAACGTTCAGCCAATGTCATACCTGGTGGCGTGAACTCGTCAATCCGCGCATTTAAATCGGTTGGCGGCGAGCCGTACATCGTTGCTCGCGGCGAAGGTGCACACATTGTTGATGTTGAGGGCAATCGCTACATCGACTTGGTGCAAAGTTACGGCGCGGTCATTTTGGGTCACGCTCACCCTGCAATCACTGCTGCATTACGTGAAGCAGCAGGTGATGGAACTTCATTTGGTGCACCAACGCCACGTGAAATGAAATTGGCAGAAGCAATTCGCGAACGAGTACCAAGTTGCGAACGTGTTCGATTGATGAACAGTGGCACCGAAGCGACAAGTACTGCGGTGCGTCTTGCCCGCGGAGCAACTGGCCGCAAGCGAATCATTACGTTCTACGGAAACTTTCATGGCGCAACAGATGCGTTACTTGCAGCAGGTGGAAGTGGCATAGCAACGCTCGGAATTCCGGGCACTGCGGGTGTTCCAGAAGAAGCAGTTGCAAATACGCTGGTCGTTCCATACAACGTTGTTCCAGAAATTGGCAACGATGTTGCTGCAGTCATTGTTGAACCAGTGGCAGCGAACATGGGCGTCATTGCACCCGCACCTGGTTTCTTGGAAGGTCTTCGTGCAGCATGCGATAAAGCTGGCGCGTTACTTATTTTTGATGAAGTCATTACTGGATTCCGTATTGGCCAAGGCGGAGCACAGGCAAAGTACGACGTGAAGCCCGACATCACATGCTTCGGCAAAGTGATTGGTGGTGGTTTGCCAATTGGCGCAATCGGAGGATCACGTGCAGTAATGGAAAATCTCACACCAATAGGCAAGGTGTTTCACGCGGGAACACTTGCTGGCAATCCGTTGGCAACTGCTGCTGGTCTTGCAGCGTTGAATGAACTCACTCCAGACGTATATATGGAACTCGGTGCTCGTGCTCGTTCGTTGGCAACGTTGCTGCGCGATGCGTGTTCGAACGCCGGAATTGTTGCTCAATTCCCAGTAGTAGGAACGCTTGTTGGTGCTTTCTTTGGAGCAAGCTCTCCAACAAACTTTGACGAAGCAAAGCAGACCGATGAAAAGATGTATGCACGCTTGTTCCATGCCATGTTGTCTGAAGGAGTGGCGTTGGCTCCAGGAGCGTATGAAGCACTATTTGTTGGGCTTGGACATAACGATTCAGTGATGCAACAACTTGCTGAACGCACTGAACGTGCTGCACTCACAGCGGTTCGCACGCAATAGATTTACTGCATGCGTTATTTCTTCACCGCAAGGTTGTGGGCAGCGCTCGGCATGTTGCTTGGTGCTTCAGCACTGGTGTTTGCAATGCTGCTTGTGGTGAATCGAGGATCATCAACCAGTGGTGCAAGTGATCGCGTCATTGATGTTGTTGCCGCAGTAACCACGACAGAATTTGGTGAGGGTTGGCAGATTTCTAGTGGCAAGTCTGCGGGCGACGCAACGCTTACTCTTGACGATGGTCGCATCATGCGCATTGTTGACGGCACACCTGGTGAAGTGACATGTGAGTTACCAACAACTCCCTATTCATGCGTGCTTGTCGCCGACACATTGGGTTCGGGTGTGTTGTGGTTTGCGCTTGTTCCTGCTGATTCAAGCAACGGAAAAGAAATCTTGACGCTTCCAACGCTTGTCGACATGTTGCAGGGCGGTGACCTGGGTGTGTTGAGTAATGGATGGGTGCTTCCACTTGCCACACCAACAGTTCGCAATTGCGAGACTGAAACAACATCGCTACGCGACTTCATTAACAAATTCCCAGATGGGAATGCAATCTCGCTACTAAATCTGTATCAAGACCAAATTACAGAAGTGGTGTGTACCGGCCCGTAGGCCAATCACTATTTTGTAGATTCGCGCGCTGTTGTGCCAACTGCATGAGGTGGCTTCGTCAACATCGCAAAGTCTTTGTCAATGGTGTCAAAAGAAGTTGAACCATTTTCGAGAGCAAGGAAAATTTCAGACTCTGGTGAGCACCAAGTCTCGTATTCTTCTTTCCATTCTTCACTCGCTGGGTCTGCACCGCCAATGGCGTAACGCTCATGGCATACCACTCCAAGAATTTCGTACTCGGTGAGTCCGCCACCGGCCTTCTCTCCTTGTTGTGGCATTGGGTTTCCGTTGTAGGAAAGCGGTGCGTGTCCGCCACCTTCGCGATTTGGATCTCCGTAGTAGGCAATGCCTGCTGCGACATATGGCTGGCTACCGGTGTACACGAAGTTCAACATGTCTTCAATCTTCGGAAAAGTTTTCAACACTTCGCCACCGGCAAAGACTCGTCCAGCGCCACCTTGTCCTGCAGCACCATGGCATCCTGCACACGTGCCGTAGACGGCTGCACCAATTGCCATTGGACCTTCAACTTCTTTTTCTTGCGGCTTCAATGCGATCAAGTACAAAAATGCCCATAGCGGAAGCAGACTGAGCGTAGCCATTGCCCAAAATGGGATTTTTTTGCGAGTCTTTGCAGCGACTACGTAGCTTGGGTCTGGCTTGGGTGTAGGAGCAGAGGCAACAACGGGTGGAGCCGCTTTTGCAACTGCAGGGGCGGACGAAGTTGTGGCAGGCGTAGACGTTCCAGAATCAGCACTCGCACCGCCCGAAGCAGCTTCCCGTCGTTCCTTCGAACGCTTGAGTAGGTGTTCGGGTATTTCAGTCACGGTGTTCCTCTTATACGTTGTGTGCCGATGAGGGTAATGCCCTCGACAATGATCGATCTCCACTCTAAATCACGGAGTAGCGACCAGATAAACACTAGGGACTGTCTGCCTGGAATAGGAAGTTTCAGTCTGACTGAATGCCCAAAATTCGGTGCTCAACGTCACAGGGTCGCACGATTGCACAACCTCGCTCTTTTCACCTATTTGAGGATTGCCCGACTAGTCTCGTGAGAGATTTCACGAGGAAAGGCATCCCTGCAAACCATGCTGGCAATAGACATTCTTCGATGGCCGGGAGTGAACCAAGCGTTCATCTTCTCACTCGCCCTCACGATCGCGATGACATATGGCGTGTATTGGGTTGGCAAGCGCCGTCCTGTTGACCGTAAAGCAACATGGGGAGAGACCATGTTTGGTGCTGTCTATGTTTTCGCCGTCTTGTTTATTGCCTTTGGCGTAGTTCCTCACCAATTCATTGACCATGCAGACAAGAACCTTGGTTGGCGCAAAGACAAATTGATTTTTGGACCATTTGATTTGTTGAAGCCGAAATCATTTGGCGGACAATTTCCTTTCACCTTGAGCTACGAGGCCATTCGCGACACCATCGTGGTGCTTATCCACGTTGTGTTTATGACGCTCATGGTGAAGATGTTCAATTGGTGGCAGAAGCGCGGCGAAGTGAAGCCGAAAGCAATCGCAACGTCAACATACGGTCGACCACTGGTACGTAAAGGCTAATTTCCATGACAAAGACCGACGCCAATCCACCGATGCCCCTGTGGTCTGACGAGTATCAACTCGTCGAAGTGGATGCCGACTACCTCGCAAAGGCTGTGAAGCCAAAGCAGTTCATCCATATTGATCAAAGCGAATGCATTATGTGTGAAGGTTGCGTGGATATTTGTCCATGGAAGTGCATTCACATGGTGACACCAGATGCAATTGCCGAGGCCCAAGGCACTGAAATGCCAGGGTCAGACCCAAGTGACAATGTGTTGTTCATTATTGATGACGATGTGTGCACTCGCTGCGCCTTGTGCGTCGACCGTTGCCCAACCGGCGTGATCATTCTCGGAAAAGTTGGAGCACCTGCTGCAACTGGCGACGCCCACACTCGTACACCAAACCACGGCTACGCATACGGCATGCGGTTGTAAAAGTTTCAGGACACGGAGAACCATATGGCAAGCACAATTGAAGAAAAACCTCGACTCACGCTGAAAGAGCGTGCAGCGAAGTTGGGTGAAACATTGCAGGGAAGTCAGGCGTGGAACTCAATTTTCCGCCCTGGTTCAATTTTCCGCAAGGGATACACCGACTCACCGCGTAACCGTTCTTACGTGATTATGAACTCGGTGTTGTACCACTTGCACCCAGTGAAAGTAAAGCGACACGCAGTGAAGGTCAGTTACACACTGTGCCTCGGAGGACTCAGCTTCTTTTTGTTCATTTTGCTCACTGTTACGGGCATTTTCTTGATGTTCTTCTATCGACCGACGGCAGCAAATGCTTGGCAAGACATTCAGTCCTTGCATACATCGGTGACATTTGGTTTGATGGTGCGCAACATGCATCGCTGGGGTGCTCACCTCATGGTGCTCAGCGTGTTCTTGCACATGGCGCGCGTGTTTTACCACGGTGCATATAAGGCACCTCGCGAATTCAACTGGGTGGTCGGAGTTATTTTGCTCACACTCACGTTGTTGCTTTCCTTCACTGGATATCTCTTACCGTGGGACCAACTTGCGCTTTGGGCTGTAGCGGTGGGTACCAACATGATGGGATACTCGCCAGTTATTGGTTCGCAAGTGCGATTCGTGTTGCTCGGTGGTGTGGAAATTGGCGCGGAAACGTTGTTGCGCTGGTACGTATTGCACGTATTGCTATTCCCGTTTGTCACCGTGATCTTCTTGGCCATTCACTTCTGGCGCGTGCGCAAAGATGGCGGAATCTCAGGTCCATTGTGATGAATTCAAATATTGAAAGGATGATCAGCAATGACTGAAATTCCAGAACACCTCCTCAAGCGCGCGCAAGCTGCACGTGAAAAGGCAGCTGCTGAAGCAGGTGCTTCAACTGAAGGCGAAGCATCTGGCGACTCGCGTATTCCTGCCCACCTACTGGAGCGCAGCAAGGCAGCGAAGGCTGGTGGATCAGTTGCAGTTGCAGATAAACCAACTGGTGTAGCTGTTGCTGCTCCTGCTGAGGGAAATATTCCGATGGCTGCTGGTCCCGGAGGGCACACGCAGCGTTTGCTCACCGTCGTTAAGTCTGGATCAATTCAAGACGTTAAGTCCGAGCCGGTTGACAAAGTGCACACATGGCCACATCTACTTGCTGTTGAGTTTGTAGCGTCACTTGCATGTACTGCATTCTTGTTTTTGTTTTCGTGGGTAGTAAACGCACCCTTGTTACAAGCAGCTAACTTCAACCAAACACCAAACCCGTCAAAGGCCCCTTGGTACTTCCTTGGTCTTCAGGAATTGCTCACCATGTTCCATCCAATGATTGCTGGTGTAACACTTCCAACCGTTGGTCTCGTGGCGTTGATGTTTGCACCGTTCCTTGACAAAACAGTTTCAAATAAGCCAGAGGATCGTAAGTTCATGACCAGCATGTTCACAATCTTCCTCATGTTCTGGGCGGTACTCGTAATCGTGAGTTCGTTCTTCCGAGGTCCTGGCTACAACTTCACGTTCCCATGGCGTGACGGAATCTTCTTCGAGCTCTAAAGCGAGACATATATATATGACAACAATTCAGATCATCACTATCGCAGTCGCGGTCCTTATCGTTGCTGGAGTTGGCATTGTGCTGACTTCATCGCGCGCCTCGGGTGTTCGTGGAACCGGAACACTCGCCCGCGAAACACGAAAGAAAGATCGAGGAGCAGTTGACCCAGAGCAACTCACTGGACGTCAATTTGAAGCAGTCGTGCGCAAGCAAAATTCTGCAATCATGGCCGCACCAAAGGCCGAAATTGAACCGTGGGTTGCCCCCGATGCGGAAGCCCTAGGCGTAACGCGTCGTAAGTTCTTTAACCGTGCAATTGTGACACTGATGAGTGCAAGCCTTGGTGGTTTTGGTGCTGCGCTAATTGGATTTCTCTGGACAAGTTCATCTGGCGGATTCGGTTCAAAGATCACTATTGGAAATTTGACCGATGTGATCACGCAAATCCGCGCAAATAAGGGCTTCTTGTACATGCCGCAGGCGCGCGCTTGGATCACAGAATATCCAAAGGAGTCATTGTCGAAAGGTAAAGCTGCTTACGGTCATCAGGCATCTGTGTACTCGGGGCTTGAAGGCGGAATCATTGCGCTCTATCAAAAGTGCCCTCACTTAGGTTGCCGCGTTCCAGAATGTGGCAGTTCACAGTGGTTCGAGTGTCCTTGTCACGGTTCGCAATTCAATCGTGTAGGTGAAAAGAAGGGTGGTCCAGCACCTCGCGGCATGGATCGCTTCGGTGTTTCCGTTGCTAACGGCGTTGTTGTTGTTGACACAGGAACCGTGTTTGGTGGTCCACCTATTGGTACCAACACCACTGGTCAAGAAGCGGAAGGTCCACACTGCGTGGGTGGAGGTTCGCACTGATGTTTGCTGACACAACAACCAACCTGGCCTGGTTCTTCCTGATCATTGCATTGATCGGTTGGGCACTTTACGGCTTGGCCAACATTCGTAAAAGCCGTGCAGAAATTGGCTCAGAAATCAAACTTGCTGCAAACCGCAAGCCGTATTACGACGATGAAGTTCTTGAAGGAAAGAAAATTGAGCGCACGCAACTCATCGGCATAGCGTTTCTTGCCATCGTCACGCTTGCGTTGCCGTTGTATTGGATTCTTGAGCCAGGTCGTCAAGAAGGTGCAAAAAACGGTTGGGAACATCGGTTCGCATCATGGGGCAGTCGTCTCTACGACGTGACTGCTAACGGCGGTTTTAACTGTGCAGGTTGTCATGGTGGAACTAAAGGTGCTGGTGGTGCAGCGGTTTACGCTCTGACCGATTCAAAGACCGGCGAAGTTCGTGAAGTGAGCTGGAAATCACCAGCATTGAACACCATTTTTTACCGATTCAGCCAGAGTGAAGTACGTTTCATTCTTGAATACGGCCGTCCATTCTCCCCAATGTCACCATGGGGCGTTGTTGGCGGTGGGCCGATGAATGAGCAGCAAATTGAAACTGTTTTGGCCTATCTGAAGAGCATCCAAATCCCCCGCGAAAACTGCGCAGTTCTTGATGCCGATCCTCGCATTTGTGACGGTGGACATTTGCCAAAGGAAAAGCAGGATGAAATCACTGCCGAAGCAGAACGATTGGTCGCTGCAGGAACTTACTCATCATTTGGTGAAGCACTGTTCAATCTTGATTTGGGAGGCGGTAATTATTCATGTGCGCGCTGCCACACCAAGGGCTGGTCATATGGCGACCCTCAAATCACTGGTGGTGGGGCGCTTGGCCCAAACCTTACGGGCGGGTCATCAGTTCGTCAATTCCCAGTAAAGAACGACATGATTAATTTCATTAAAGGTGGAAGTGAATACGGCAAACGCTACGGCGAACAAGGCCAGGGAAGTGGTCGTATGCCAGCGTTTGGCGCAATGCTGACCGATGAGCAAATCAATGCAATCGTCGATTACGTCCGAGGTCTGTAAATGTTGTCAACCTTGTTAGCAATTTCATGGGAACCAGAAATTCGCGGCGCAGTAGTCGTTATTTTGATGGTTATTGTTCTGATAGGCGGTAGCTATCTCGTTGTCGGCACAAACTTGGGTGCACGTTTAGGTTTCTTGATTGTAATGTCTGCATTGTTTGGCTGGATGACCGTGATGGCCGCGATCTGGTGGACATACGGAATTGGATTGAAGGGTCCAGAGCCATCATGGAAACCTGCAGAACCAGTCACGATCATTCGTGACTCCAGTTTGCTTACTGCTGCTGGAATTTTGGATAGTCCGGTCAAAGCTGCTGCAACACCATCCGAAGCTGCGAAGAACACCTCTGCTCAGTTTCAAGAAGAGGGTTGGAGGCTTCTCGATGAAGCAGACCCACAGCGTGGACAGGCAATTGCAGCATCGGATGCAATCTTGCAGATTGAGGCTGAAGAATTTGCTGCTGGTGAGTATCTGAATGTCGCGGTATACGACCGCGGTGGTGAGCGCTTCCCAAAGATCAACGACTCACTTGACTTCGTGGCGTTTTTCCACAAAGCGCGATACGCATTGGTTGAAGTAGTGCCAATCGTTCCTCAGCGAACTGAACCAGGTCGAGCACCTGCTCGCCCAGTTGCCGACGAAACGCAACCACATCGCTACATCTATATGATTCGTGACCTTGGTGCAAAGCGTCAACCAGCCATTCTGATCACTTTTGGATCAGGTCTTATTTTCGTCATCTTGTGCTGGCTGCTTCACCGTCGAGAAATTTTCCTTCGCGAAAATCTCGCCAGTGACAAATCGCCTGTTAAGGCTTAAGGAATTACGTGGGCCAGTACCTTCCAATAGTGGTGCTGGCGACTCTTGCTGTGCTGTTTGGCGCAATCAGTCTCGTCGCGTCAAAGTTGCTTGCGCCACGACGTCCAAATACAGCGAAGTCAGCTCCATACGAATGTGGAATTGTTCCAAGCCGCGAGGCACCTGAGCGCTTTCCAGTCAGTTTTTACATCATCGCGATGTTGTTCATTATGTTCGACATTGAAATCATCTTTGTTTACCCATATGCGGTGTCACATGCGGCACTTGGCTCATACGTTTTTTTTGAGATGCTGGCGTTTAGTGCTGTGTTCTTTTCAGCATTCGTGTATGCGATTGCTCGAGGAGCACTTGATTGGGGTCCAATTAAGAAAGCCGTCAGGTTGGACGGCGGTGCTTTTAACCCGATGACTTCTGATTCGCGAACGTTCACCAGCACCATTCGCCGTGTCGGTTTTGAAGGTCGCAATGAGGGAGAAGCCGCGTAATGGGAGTTGTACGTAACGTTCTTGATGATGGCCTAGAAGGTCTCGATCACAACTTCCTCACGGGTCGCATTGAAGACCTTGTCAAGTGGTCGCGATCGCGTTCAAGTTGGGGTGCAACGTTCGGTCTTGCCTGTTGTGCAATTGAAATGATGGGCACCGGAGCGCCGCACTACGATCTTGCACGATTTGGAATGGAAGTATTCCGCGCATCTCCTCGCCAGGCAGACATCATGATCGTTGCAGGACGCGTAAGCCAAAAGATGGCACCAGTTCTTCGGCAGGTGTACGACCAAATGATGGAACCTAAATGGGTGATCAGCATGGGTGTGTGCGCCAGCAGTGGTGGAATGTTTAACAACTACGCCATTGTTCAAGGCGTTGATCAAGTTGTTCCTGTTGACGTGTATGCACCGGGTTGCCCGCCAACACCAGAAACGCTGATTCACGCAATTGAAACATTGCACCAACTCATTGAAGATGGCGAAATCATGCGTCGCCGCGCAACCAGTGGTGCTGGCGCCAACGTGCATATTCAGGAAATTCCAGCAGGAGTTACCACTCCAGTCATTCTTGGGTCGAGGTAATTCTCGTGACCACCGGAGAAACCACTACACCTGCGACCTTGCACGGCTGTCTGCTTGGTGATTCACGTGGACAGGCAGTGCTATTTGTTCCCAAGTCGTCGTACATGTCAACGATGAAAAAGCTTGTTGATGACGGATATGAAATGTGTGCAGACCTGACTGCAGTCGATTTTTTGACCCACGCTTCGCGCACGCTTCCAGATGGTGTTTTGCCAGAACGTTTTGAAATTGTCGTCAACTTGTTGTCGCTGAGCAGGCGAGAGCGCCTGCGTGTTCGTGTGCAAGTGAGCGAGTCTGACCCAAGCATTGAGTCGTTGTTTGACTTGTACCCGGGCACCGAAGCAATGGAACGCGAAGTGTTTGACATGTTCGGTATTTCATTTGCCGGCCACCCAGACCTCACACGCATTTTGATGCCAGAAGACTGGCAAGGTCACCCACTGCGCAAGGATTACGCACAAGGCCGAATCCCCGTGCAGTTTAAGGGAGCCGCATCGTGACACCGCGCGAAGGTGAAGCCACTATTTCTGCAGCAGCGGGAACCAATGAAGGCAATCAAGAACTTCGTTCGCGTTCTGAACTAACCGCAAAAGAAGTGATGCGCGAAGTTGGTGCAGTGTTGCGCATGAGCGAGGCAGACGCTGCGCTTCTTGCTGAAGTAGAAGCCGACCCAGGCGAAGATCAGACCATGATCATCAACATGGGGCCACAGCACCCAAGTACTCACGGTGTGTTGCGATTGATGCTTGAACTCCAGGGTGAAACCGTGTTGCGATGCAAGCCAATTATTGGTTATTTGCACACGGGAATGGAAAAGACGGGCGAGTCACTCACCTTTATGCAAGGTGGAACCAACGTGACTCGCATGGACTACCTGTCGCCACTGAACAGCGAATTGGTGTTCAGCATGGCAACCGAGAAGTTGCTCGGTATCGACGGCGACATTCCGGAGCGTGCAGTGTGGATTCGCATGTTGATGTCTGAACTGAATCGCATGAGCAGCCACTTGTTGTTTATGGCAACGAACGGCATGGACATTGGTGCTGTTTCCATGATGTTGTACGGATGGCGTGAACGCGAAGTGGTGTTGCGCTTCTTCCAAAAGGTCACCGGCTTGCGCATGAACCACAACTTCATTCGTCCTGGCGGGGTTGCAGCAGATTTGCCAGCAGGTTGGCGTGACGACGTGATGTCGATTTTGGACATGTTGCCTGATCGCTTAGGTGAGTACGACGTACTTATGACGAACCAGCCAATTTGGCGTGAGCGTCTGCAAGGTGTTGGTGTGATTACTCAGGCTGAAGCAATTGCTCTTGGTGCAACTGGCCCAATTTTGCGCAGTACAGGATTGGCTTGGGACTTGCGCCGCGACATGCCATATATGCATTACGACGAACTTGAATTTGATGTGATTGTTGGAAGTTACGGCGATGCATTTGACCGTTACGCAATTCGATTGAATGAAATTCGCGAGTCAATGCGTATTGTGCGCCAGATTCTTGATCGAGTGCCAAGTGGTGACTACCGCATCCAAGACAAGAAGGTCACCCCACCACCACGAGCTCGTATTGACGAGTCGATGGAAGCTCTCATTCACCACTTCAAGATCTTCACTGAAGGCTTCAAAGTGCCTGAAGGCGAAGTGTATGTAGCAATTGAAAGTCCGCGTGGCGAAGTTGGCTGTTACATCGCCAGCGACGGTTCGCCAACTCCGTATCGCATGCACGTTCGCGCACCTTCATTTGTAAATGTGCAAGCGTTGCCGCACATGATGCGCGGTGGTTTAGTGGCTGATGCTGTTGCCGTTATTTCGTCTGTTGACCCAGTGCTTGGCGAGGTGGACCGATGAGCCGTTTGACTGATGCAAATGTGGTGATTGCGAAAGAAATTATTGGTCGTTATCCACGACCAAAGTCCGCACTGATTCCGTTGTTGCATTTGTCGCAAGAGCAAAATGGATACATCACACGCGAGGCGATGGTGCAACTTGGTGAACTCGTTGGTGTCACTTCGGCTGAGGTGTACGGAACAGCAACGTTTTACGAGATGTTTCGTTTTGAACCTGTGGGCAAATACCTCATCAACATGTGCGGCACCATGTCGTGTGCGTTGATGGGCGCTGCTGAACTGATGCACCATGCCGAACACAAACTTGGAGTGAAGGCAGGGGGAACGACTGCAGATGGTCTGTTCACGCTTGCTCACGCTGAATGTCAGGCAGCATGCACTGAAGCGCCAACACTGCAAGTGAATTATCGCTACCGATTCCGTGTCACTCCAACCGACTTTGACAACTTGATCGATGATTTGCGTGCAGGGAAGCTTGCTGATGAAATTCCAGCACATGGTGTGCTTGCAAAAGTTCGTCAACGCATTCCCGCTGATAAAGGTGTTGGTGCAGTTGCTCCAGAAGACGTGACCGAAGGCCCTGCATGGCTAGATGGGAAGCCAGCGCTATGAGTTCTTACCCACACGCACCAGGATTTATTGCAGGCGATCGCCCGAAAGTAGTTACTTCACGTTTCGAATTCACCGATTCGTACACCATTGAGCGCTACTTAGCGACCGATGGATACTCGGCACTTCGTAAAGCACTAGCGAAGCCAGCCGCAGAAATTCACGAAGAAGTCAAGAGTGCAACTGTGCTCGGCCGCGGCGGCGCAGGTTTCCCTGCGGGAACAAAGTGGGGTCTTACTCCACAGCAGGTGTGGCCACGATATTTGGTAGTGAACGGCGACGAGAGTGAACCCGGAACGTACAAAGACCGCTTGCTTATGGAACGCGACCCGCACCAGTTGATTGAAGGTTGTTTGATCGCGTGTTACGCGGCAGGCCTGTCGCAATGCTTCTTGTACATCCGCGGTGAAATGGCACTTGCACAAGAACGAGTTGCCACCGCACTGAACGAGGCGTACGCAGCTGGCTATGTAGGCAAAAACATTTTGGGCTCAAAGTTCTCAGTTGACATTGTGTTGCACTGGGGTGCTGGCGCGTATGTGGTTGGTGAAGAAACCGCATTGATTGAAAGCCTTGAAGGCAATCGTGGAATGCCGCGACTGAAGCCACCGTTCTTCCCAGCAGCAAATGGTTTGTATGGACAGCCAACGATTGTGAACAATGTGGAAACGTTGGCCAACTTGCCATGGCTCATTCGCAATGGCGTTGAGGCCTATACGGCAATCGGAACTAAAACTTCTCCGGGAACACGCATGGTTGCAGTTTCAGGACACGTGAAGCGCCCAGGTGTGTACGAAATTATTAACGGCACCACTACATTCCGCGACTTGTTGTACGGAGAAGAGTTCTGCGGAGGTATTCGCAGCGGAAATAAGTTGAAGGCGTTTGTTCCAGGTGGTGGTTCTGCGCCGTGGTTCACGCCCGATCAACTTGATCTTCCGTTTGAAGCCAGCCAGGTAGGACCAGCAGGATCAATGCTTGGTTCTGGCGCAATTATGGTGATGGACGAGACCACCGACATTCCTGCAGCAGCACTCACGCTCACACATTTCTATGCGCACGAATCGTGCGGTAAGTGCACTCCATGTCGTGAAGGCGGAACATGGCTGGAGCGAATTCTTACCCGCGTTGTGAACGGCACAGGAACTGATGCAGATCTGCAGCAACTCATTGAAGTAGGAACCAGCATTTGTCCTGGCGATTTCCCTCACGCATCGAATGAGGCATTGGGTCTTTCGGCAGTTCCATTCCCGTACAAGATGACCACGATTTGCTTCGTTGGTCCATCTGCATATGCACCAATTCACTCTGCACTGACCTTGTTTAGAAGTGAATTTGAGGCTCGTGTTACCAAGCGAATCACTATTCCTGTTACTGCCGTTGGAGCTGCATCATGACCACAGTTGATCCAAATGCAGTCAGTCTCACCATTAACGGCAAGGTCGTCTCTGCGCGCAAAGGTGACTTGATCATTGCTGCAGCAGATAAGTCGAACGATTTCATTCCGCGTTTTTGTTACCACCCACGCATGGCACCTGCTGGCATGTGTCGCCAGTGCTTGGTTGAAGTTGAAGGACCGCGCGGCCCAATGATGGTGGTTTCGTGCATGACACCCGTTGCCGAAGGTCAAGTGGTTCGCACCGAAACCGAGCAAGTAAAAAAGGCTCAAGAGGGTGTGCTGGAGTTGTTGCTCGCGAATCACCCACTCGATTGTCCAGTGTGCGACAAGGGTGGCGAGTGTCCTTTGCAGGACCAAGCATTTAGCCACGGCCCTGGCGAAAGTCGCTATGTAGAAGAAAAGCGCCACTACGAAAAGCCAATTCCAATTAGCGACAACGTGTTTTTGGATCGCGAGCGTTGCATTTTGTGCGATCGCTGCACGCGCTTCGCCGATGAAGTTGCAGGTGATGCGCTGATTTCATTTACCAGTCGTGGCAACAACACGCAGGTAATGACCTTCCCAGACGAACCATTCAGTAGTTATTTCTCGGGTAACACCGTGCAGATTTGCCCGGTTGGTGCATTAACAGCAAAGCCATATCGCTTCAAGGCTCGTCCTTGGGATTTGGACCAAACGGAAAGCACGTGTACAACGTGCTCAGTCGGTTGTCGCACGGTGGTGCAAAGCAGCCGTGACGAATTGGTCCGCTATCAGGGAGTTGACATTGACCCGGTGAACTGGGGTTGGTTGTGCGACCGAGGTCGCTTCAATTTTGAATCGGTGAATTCCGAAGAACGGTTGACAACTCCATACGTAAAGGATGCGCAGGGCAACCATGTTGCAACCACATGGTCAGGCGCTCTTGATGCGGCTGCACGCATGTTGCGCACGTCGCTTGCTGAGTCTCCTGAATCGGTAGCAATTATTGGTGGAGCTCGAGGAACGAACGAAGACGCATTTGCGTGGGCACAACTTGCCGATGCATTGGGTGTGCATCAACGCGACGCCCAACTTGCTGACGGTCTGCCCGCTGAAGTGTTTGCACTACCGCAAGCAACTATTGATGAAGCAGTTGCTGCAAACACCATTATCTTGCTTTCTCCAGATCTGAAAGAAGAACTCCCCGTTCTATACCTGCGTGTTCGCGATGTTGCCCAAAAGCGCAAGTCGAAAGTGGTTGAAATCACTTCGCGTCCTACTGGCCTTACGCCCAGTGCATGGAAGAGCGTGTTGGTCGAGCCAGGCAAAATTGCATCAACGATTAGTGCGGGTCTCGACCCTGTCATCTTGAAGCAGATTGGTAGTGGTTCGGTTTCGGTCATTGTTGGTCGCATGAACTTGGCGGAAAGCGCAAAATCAACAGTGTTGGCACTTGCCGAAATTTTGCATGTTGCACCACAGGCAAAAGTGCTTCCGGTGTTACGTCGAGGCAATGTGCGCGGTGCAATTACTGCAGGTCTCACGCCACAACAAGGTGCAGCGGACACCGCAGAAATTTTGGAACTCGCAGCTGCCGGCAAAATTAACACCTTGGTGCTGCTTGGTGCCGATCCATTGAGTGATGTTCCTGATGCAGATCTGGCACGTCGCGGTCTTGCTGGTGCGCGAAACATCATTTCCATCGACACGTTCATGACGCCTTCAACGTCGCAGGCAGATGTTGTGCTTCCAGCTGCAGCATTCGGTGAAAAGAACGGAACTACCACAAACCTTGAAGGCCGAATGAGCAACGTTGCTCAGAAAATCACGCCTGCGGGAACATCGCGTCCCGACTGGATGATTGCAGCAGAACTCGCAACCGCATTGGGCAAAGATCTCGGTGTAGGTTCGGTTGAGGAATTAACCGCAAAACTGGCGAAAACTGTTGCACAATTTGCTCCAGCAGTAAATACCAAGGCCTTGCGTCATGACGGTGTGTTGATGAATCATCCAACACCGTTAACGCTCAGTCGCTCCACGCTGCCGGTGCAGGATCGCAATTCATACGACTATCGCATTGTGTCGTTCCGCAAGTTGTACGACGCTGCTGTTGGTACAGCAAAGAGCCCATCGCTTGCGCAATTGGCAACAGGAGCAACAGTTGTTGTGCATCCACTCGATTTGGCTCGAATTGGCGCAGAGCTTGGCGCAAATGTGCAAGTGATTTCCACGAAGTCAACCGCTGTGTTGCCAGTAACTACATCAGAAGATGTGTTGCGCGGAACTGCTTGGTTGCCATTCAACCAACCAGGCAATGATGCGCGCGAAATTTTTGATGTACATGCAGACATTGTTGATGTGCGAATTGAGAAACTCGCATGATCTCGTTGCTCGCCATTGACCCAGTGCTGAAAGGCGACCTTCTGTGGACGCCATTACTCATTGTTGTGCTGAAGGTTTTGGTGGTGTTCGTAACTGGCTTGGTTGCCACCATGCTCATGGTGTGGTTCGAGCGCAAAGTAGTTGCTGGAATGGGCAACCGAATTGGTCCAAACAAGGCAGGCCCTTTCGGATTGCTGCAAACACTTGCTGACGGAATCAAGTTGTTCTTCAAAGAAGACTTGGTGCCAGATCGCGCAGACCCATTCGTCTTCAAGATCGCACCGTTTCTGGCGTTCGTGCCTGCGTTCCTTTCGTTTTCCATCATTCCGCTCGGTGGCGATTTCCGTGGCGACAATGGCGGTCTCGTTACATGGTTTGGTCACACTACGCGCGTGCAACTTGCAGATCCCTCAATCGGCGTGTTGTTCACTCTTGCTATTTCTGCAATCGCGGTATACGGAATCATGTTGGCTGGCTGGTCCAGTGGTTCGAAGTACCCATTGCTTGGTTCGGTTCGCGCATCTGCGCAGATGGTCAGCTACGAGGCGGCACTTGGGCTTTCGCTAGCTGCGGTCATCTTGGTTTCAAAGACCATGTCAACGAGCGGCATTGTCACTGCACAGTCGTCACTTGGTAATTGGAATGTCGTTGCTACTGGCGTCGTGCCGTTCATCATTTTCTTCATTGCCGCAACCGCAGAACTCAATCGTCCACCATTTGACTTGGTGGAAGCGGAACAAGAACTTGTTGGTGGATTTAACACCGAGTACTCGTCAATTCGTTTTTCGTTGTTCTACCTTGCCGAATTCATGAACACGGTCACGATGAGTGCACTCATGGTCACCTTGTTCTTTGGTGGCCCTCAACCAATTGCTTTTGGCAGCACTGTGATTGATATTCCATTGATTCCAAACGCCCTTGAAGGCACATTGTGGCTGTTCCTCAAAACTCTCGTGTTCCTCTACACCTATGTATGGCTACGCGCAACGCTTCCGCGTTTCCGCTACGACCAACTCATGGATTTCGGTTGGAAGATCTTGATCCCGTCATCACTTGGATGGTTCATGTTGCTTGCAGCACAGCGGCTGGGTCGAAATGAAGGTTGGAATATCGTCGTTGTCACCGGTGCTTCAGTGTTGGTATTGATCGTGTGTTACGCGTTGTTGCAACGGTCGTTTACGGTGAGTAGTAAGCAGCGCGAAGCAGAAGGGTCAATGTTCTAATGGGTTACTTCGGAGGATTCCTCATCACCGCTCGTCAACGTGGCGGCAAGAACCAAGTAACTACGCAGTATTCGGGCGGCCGTGTACGTCGGCGAGCGTTGAAGAAGTCGAAGAACGGCGAAGTGAGCAAGCGCGCCGAGGTAATGGACGAAAAGATTCCAAAGCCAGAACGTTTGCATGGTCGCCATGTGCTGAATCGTTATGAAGACGGCATGGAAAAGTGCATCGGTTGCGAACTTTGCGCTGCCGTGTGCCCGGCAAAATGCATTCACGTTCGTGGGGCAGACAACAATCCTGAGAATCCAACATCACCAGGTGAGCGTTTCGGTTGGATATACGAAATCAATTACCTTCGCTGCATTCACTGTGACCTCTGCGTAGAGGCATGCCCGACTGAGGCAATCACCGAGACGAAATTGTTTGAGTTCTCGTTCACGAATCGTCAAGATGCCATTTACACGAAAGCCGAATTGTTGGTTGGCGACGATGGCAAGCCACAGCACTTGCCTTGGGAAGACTGGCGACCAGGCGAAGACGTGAACACCTCGGCTTGGATGCGTGCAACCGCACCCTCTGGGGACGCATCATTTCAAGGCGTTGTGGGCTGGAGTGGCGAGCTTGGTTATGGCGTTCGCGCACCAGAAAAGAGCGACAACTAAATGGAGCTTTTTGTATTTGTTTGCTCATCGATCATGGTGCTCGTTGGTGCGTTGGGTGTGATCTTTCGCAAACATCCAGTGCATGCTGCACTCAGCCTTGTGCTTACGTTGTTCGGAGTTGCCGTTCAGTTTGTATCTCAAAGCGCAGAATTTCTTGCTGCTGTGCAAGTCATTGTGTATGCAGGTGCAATCGTTATTTTGTTCCTCTTCGTCATCATGTTGCTTGGTGTTGACAGAGCAGAAGATCTTCAAATTGAGCCACTAACCGGTCAACGCTGGATCGCAGGAGTAGTTGGGCTTGGAATGGTTGGACTCTTGACCGCTGCAGTTGTGAGTGGGTCTGATGCATTGCGGCTTCGCGGAGCAGGAATTGCCGATCCGGTAACGGGTGAAAATGCAGATGCAAATATTCAGCAATTAGCTAATTCCATTTTCTCTGACTATGTCTTTGCATTTGAAATCACATCTGTTCTGCTGGTCGTCGCAGTCGTGGGAACCGTTCTCCTCGCTCGCCGCCGCACTGGCAAAGGGATGGCGTGATGTTTGGATTAGTCGTTGTTCCAACACCAACGTGGTACCTCGTGCTTTCAGCGGTGCTGTTTTCAATTGGCGCAGTTGGTGTGCTCGTTCGTCGCAACCCACTCGTCATGTTCATGTGCATTGAGCTCATGCTCAATGCGGTCAACCTCACGTTCGTTACCGTTGGCCGCGCGATGTCTGATATTGATGGTCAAGCAATCGTCTTTTTTGTCATGGTGGTAGCCGCAGCAGAAGTAGTTGTTGGGCTCGGAATCATTGTTTCCATCATGCGTCGACGCTCAGGCGTCAACGTTGACGACCTTTCGGAATTGAAGGGCTAATCATGACCAGTGCACTGTGGTTGTTGCCCGCATTTCCATTGTTTGGAGCCCTTGTGCTCATGGTGTTTGGTCGTCGTCTTGGCGAACCGCGCTCGGGTTGGTTTGCGGCTGCCATGCCAATCGCCTCGTTTATCGTCGCGGTTTCTGTGTACTTTGATCTGCTCTCACGTACTTCTGAAGAGCGCCATGAAGTAGTCACACTGTTTTCATGGATCCCTGTTGGTGCATTGCACATTGATGTTGCGTTGCTCGCAGACCCACTATCGATCACCATGGCGCTGTTCATCACGGGTATCGGTTCGCTCATTCATTTGTACGCCATTGGGTATATGCACGGCGATCCAAAGTTCTCCAAGTTCTTTTTGTACCTAAACCTGTTCGTGTTCTCCATGCTGATGTTGGTACTTGGAGAGAACCTGCTCGTTACCTTCCTCGGTTGGGAAGGCGTGGGTGTTTGCTCATACTTCCTCATTTCGTTCTGGCATACACGCGACAGTGCGGCAGTGGCAGGAAAGAAAGCATTCGTCACTAACCGCATTGGTGACTTCGGCGTGATGACTGCAATGTTCTTGGCGTTCAGCACCATTGGTTCGGTCTCGTATTCATCCATTAATGAAGCTGCCCACAGTGGTGTGATTGCCCCAGTAACGGCAACCGCCATTGGTCTGCTGCTCTTCGTTGGAGCATGTGGAAAGAGCGCGCAGCTTCCTTTGTACCTCTGGCTTCCCGACGCAATGGAAGGCCCAACCCCAGTTTCTGCACTTATCCACGCTGCAACGATGGTGACTTCGGGAGTATTCCTGATGACCCGCATGAGTCCAGTGCTGCACGCTTCGTATGAATGGGCGCCGATGGTCATTGCTTGTGTTGGTGCTGCAACAGCATTGTTTGCAGCAACGATCGCGGTTGCACAAAACGATATTAAAAAAGTGCTTGCGTACAGCACGGTGTCGCAACTGGGATACATGTTCCTGGCAGTTGGCTCGGGTGCATATGTTGCAGCAATCTTCCACATGGTGACCCATGCGTTTTTCAAGGCGCTGTTGTTCCTGGGTTCAGGTTCAGTCATTCATGGCATGCACCATGAGCAAGACATGCGCCGCATGGGTGCATTGCGCAAGCTCATGCCGGTTACGGCAATCACGTTCATTATCGGTTGGTTGGCAATTGCTGGCGTTCCACCATTCGCTGGCTTTTGGTCAAAAGACGAAATTCTGCTCTATGTATATGCAAACAACCGCGGCCTCTACGTAGTTGGTTTGCTCACCGCGTTGCTCACCGCGTACTACATGACACGACAAGTAATCATGGTGTTTTACGGTGAAGCCAAGTGGAAAGACCATGCGCACGACCATGGCGCACACGGCGACTTCGAGCCACACGAGAGCCCAAAGATCATGTTGTTCCCACTTATTGTTCTCGCTGGATTATCAGTTGTTGGTGGGGCTATGCAACTGCCTTTTTCGAAGAAGCTTCACTTTCTCGAACACTGGTTGGCGCCTGTTGTTGAAGAGTCCGAAGCGAGCATTTCCAAAACTTGGGCGTACGAAAACAAATACGTGCTGTTGGTCATTGCAATCCTTATAGCCGCAACTGGAATAGCTGCTGCATTCGCGGTGTATGGAAAGAAGAAGGTCAAAGCAGTGGAGCCACGTGTGCTCGAACAGGCATGGTTCTACGACGCTGGAGCAGCAAAATTGGTTGGCGGCCCTGGTCGCGCAACCTTCAATGCAGTCGCGTGGGCAGATTCACGCATTGTTGATGGCGCAGTAAACGGCACTGCAACTCTGGTGCGCAACGTTGCGGGTCAAGTGCGTAAGTCGCAGAACGGTTTCACTCGTGTGTATGCCACGCTTATGGCAGTCGGCGCAGTTGCATTGCTCGCGTGGTTCTTGTTTAGGGGAGTTGCCTGATGTCAATTCCAATTCTCACGCTGCTCGTACTTGTGCCACTCGTAGGCGCTCTCGTTGCTTCGCTGCTGGCAAAGTCGAATGAATCGCTCGTAAAGAACGTTGCTTTGGTCAGCTCAATCATTACCGGCCTACTCAGCGTGTGGATGCTAATCAAGTTCCCAACTGGTTCGGCTGGTTTTGAATTTGTCTCTAAGCATTCGTGGGTGAGTGAGTGGGGAATTTCGTGGCATTTGGGCGTCGATGGAATTTCGCTCTTTCTTGTGGTGCTCACTGGAATCTTGTTCCCATTGGTGATTGTAGGAATTGATCCGCATCACGATCACAAGCAGTACTTGGTATGGATGCTGGTGCTTGAAGCTGGAGTCATGGGCAGCTTCCTCAGCCTCGACTTGTTCCTGTTCTTCGTGTTTTTTGAAATCGTGTTGGTACCGATGTACTTCCTCATTGGAAAATGGGGATACGACCAGCGCGTTTATGCCGCAACAAAGTTCTTCATCTACACCATGGCCGGATCGGCGTTCATGTTGGTGGGAATTGTTGCCACTGCGTTTCTTGCGCGCCGCGACATCGGCCACTTGTCATTCGACCTCATTGAAATTGCAGAGAAGTCCAATTTTGGAACCAGCACAGGCCGTTGGTTGTTCGTTGGGTTTGTTATTGCTTTCGCAGTAAAGGTGCCGTTGTTCCCTCTACACACATGGTTGCCCGACGCACACACGCAAGCACCAACCGGCGGCTCGGTCATTCTTGCTGGCGTGCTGCTCAAGATGGGCACCTACGGAATGTTGCGCTTTGGTGTGTACCTCTTCCCTGAAGCAGCAGTGTGGGCAAAGCCAGTTCTCTTAACACTTGCTGTAATCGGAATCATTTATGGCGCAATTGCTGCGACCATGCAAAAAGACTTGAAGCGATTGGTTGCTTATTCATCGGTTGCCCACCTTGGATTCATTGTTCTGGGTACGTTCGCACTCACCAACCAGGCAATTACCGGTGGCGTCATGCAAATGGTGAACCACGGAGTTTCTACTGGTGCTTTGTTCCTTATGGTGGGAATGATCTACGAGCGTCGCCACACACGGGTGATCGCAGAACTGAAAGGTATCCAGGCTGTTGCCCCAATCTTTGCAGGCTTCTTCATGTTGATCATGTTGTCGTCAATTGGGCTTCCAGGCTTGAACGGTTTCGTGGGTGAATTCCTCATTCTGATTGGTTCGTTCCCGACCGCTCGTTGGTGGGTAGTTGCTGCAACGACCGGAGTCATTCTTGCTGCGCTGTACTTACTGTGGGCATACCAACGTGTGTTCCATGGTGAGCCAGATGAAGCAAATAAGTCATTTGTCGAAATCACCAAACGAGAAGCAATGTTGCTGTCGGTGTTTGTCGCTGCAATTGTGTTCACTGGCGTGTATCCAAAGCCAATGCTCAATCGCATTGAACCAAGCGTGAAGTCATTGCTTGAACACGTTGAATCCCGTTCAAATTACAAGCAACCAGAAATCAAGGTAGGCGAATGATGTTGGCTGCAAATATGTTCGTTGGACCAGAAATTGACTGGTTCAAGATTTCGCCTCTGCTTGTCATGCTCGGTGGAGTATTGCTGCTGATTCTTGCTGGCTCACTCACACCGCAGTGGAAAAAGGGTGCGTACGGAATAGTCGGAGCTCTTACCGCATGCGCCGCCGCCGTGCTCACGGCACTACTGTGGCGCGATCTAGGTGACGGTGAACCTATCTCGCTTCTTGCGAATGCGTTGACTTTCAGCAAGTTCACGTTGTTTGCGACATTCACCATTGCTATAGCAACTCTGCTTGCCATTTTGTTGACGTCTGGTTTCTTGGTACGTGAAGACGAAGATGGCCCAGAAATTTTTGCGCTCATACTTTGCGCTGCAATTGGCGGCATGGTCATGGTGCAAGCAAATGATCTCATCGTGATGTTCCTTGGACTCGAAACGCTGAGCCTTGCGTTTTATCTGCTTACAGCCAGCAGCCGCAGTCGATCGGCAAGCGGTGAAGCAGGACTGAAATACTTCGTGCTTGGCGGCTTTGCCTCTGCGTTCTTTTTGTATGGAGTAGCGCTGGTGTTTGGTGCAACTGGTTCAACCAACATTGATGCGATTGCAGCGAGTCTTTCTAAAGATATTGTGCTTGGTGGATCGTCGGCGATGTTGCTCGCAGGCATCGCGCTACTACTTGTCGGTTTTGGATTCAAGGTCTCGCTTGTTCCATTCCACACGTGGACTGCAGACGTGTACCAAGGTGCACCAACACCAATTACCGCGCTAATGGGTTCGGTAGGAAAGACGGCTGCATTTGTGGCCCTCCTTCGTGTATTTTCGGATGCTCTATCGAGCCGGTCCGATGACTGGAGCCCAGTTGTTGTTGTTCTTGCGATTTTGACGTTGGTGGTGGGTTCGGTCCTTGCTGTTGTGCAAACCGACGTGAAGCGCATGCTTGCGTATTCATCAATTAGCCATGCGGGCTTCATCCTGGTTGGACTGGTTGCGGCAGGTCACAGTGCGTCAGCAGATGCTGGCTTAGGCACGTCTGGAACTTTGAGCTATCTGTTCATTTACTCAATTCTCGTTATTGGAACACTTGGTATTGTCACGATTGTTGCGGGAAAAGGCGACAACGAGACTTCGCTAGATGCATTCAAAGGTCTTGGCAAGTCAAACCCTGTTTTGGCAATGGGCATGACCGTGTTGTTGCTGGCCCAAGCTGGTGTGCCTTTGACATCAGGTTTTGTTGCCAAGTTTGGAATCATTCGCGCGGCGGTTTCAACCGAAAGCTATGTGCTGGCTGTTGTCGCCATGCTGGCAGCAGTAATCGCAGCGTTTGTGTACTTGCGCATTATGGTCAGCATGTGGCTCTCTGAAGGTGCATCTTCACATGATGTTTCAGTTGCTTTCAGTACGCGTTTGGCAATTGGCCTCTGCGTAGGAGCAACAGTGGCGCTTGGTTTCCTACCAAGCCTGTTGCTGCAATTTACAAATCAGATCTAGTTAGTAGAAATTTGACTCGTTGAGGTCGTAACCCTGCTCTTTCGCAAGAGCCAACAATTCGTCAGCATGGTCACGTCCCCGGATTTCAAGAACGATTTGAATTCCAGTTTCACGTGCATGCAAGTAAATACCCTCGCGTACATGTTGAACTTCAATCAAATTCGCCCCTGTTCCTGCACAAATCTGCAAGAGCCCGGCAAACGCACCAGGGCGATCTGGCAAGCGAATGAAGGCGATTAATCTTCTACCGGCTTCGGTTTCATGTCGTCGTACCAAGTTGGGAACCAGACCGATGTCGACGTTTCCACCCGATAGCACAATGCACGTCGTACCAACGGCGGCAGGAGTTATTTTTCCGGTCATGAGTGCGGCGAGTCCAACTGCACCTCCGCCCTCCACATACAACTTTGAACGTTCAAGCAACACCATCATCGCGTCGGCAACTGAATCCTCTGTTACTTCAACAATTTCATCAACCCAATTACGTACGAGAGGCTCAGTTATTTCTCCAGGCTTCTTCACAGCAATTCCATCAGCAAGGGTTGGAACAGGGCCTTCCGGCATCAGGCCATGAATGTAAGGAGCGCACGAAGAAATCTGCACTCCAATTACTCGAACGCGCGGGTTTTGTAACTTCAGCGCAATCGCGGTTCCACTCAACAATCCACCACCACCAAGTGGAATGATGACCAAAGACAAGTCTGCAATGTCCTCAGTGAGCTCAAGTCCAAGGGTTCCCTGACCCGCAACAACATCTGCATCATCAAAAGGGTGACAAAAGGTCATTCCCGTTTCAGCGGCTCGCTGTTTAGCTGCGGCGATTGCGGTATCAACATTGTCGCTGCCTTCAATAACTGTTGCTCCATGATGTTTAGTTGCCGCAATTTTTGACAACGATGCACCTTTGGGAACGTATATCTCACATTTAATGCCAAAGTGCTTGGCTGCAAGTGCAAGACCTTGCGCATGATTTCCAGCGCTTCCTGTGACTACGCCACTTTTTGCTGAATCGCCTAGGCGCGCAATCTTGTTCATTGCACCACGAATCTTGAACGCACCCGTTCGCTGCAGATTTTCTGCTTTCAACACGATTCGGGCATTTAGTAACTCACTCAAATATGCAGAAGGAATGACGGGGGTATGTTGCACCACTGCAGCGCCAGCTACACGAGCTGCAGAAATATCGGCAAGTGAGATTTCGATTGGATGGTTGTTTTCCTCCATGTCCCGTCTACCGTAGTTGTTATGCGCGCGTTGCTAATCGCCAACTCAGATGAACAAGATGCAGGTTTTGTTGGGCAACGCTTTGCAGATCACGATTTTTCGTTTACGCACTACGCACGTGAATACCCAAACGAATGGCGCTCAATCGACGGCATCGATCTTGTGGTGCATTTAGGTTCTGCGTGGTCGGTGTATTGGCCAGATGTGGCGCGCAACGTAGAGGCTGAAGCCGACCTCATGCGAGAGGCACATCGCCGTGGAATCCCTATATATGGGGTGTGCTTTGGGGCACAGATGCTTGCCCATGCTTTAGGTGGCAGTGCCGAGAAAGCCCGAAAAGCCGAAATTGGCTGGTACGAGGTGATTGCAACTGAGGCCAATAAGCGGCTGGCGGGTAAATGGATGCAATGGCATTACGACACCTTTACGCCTCCGGCGGGGGCAGAGGTGCTTGGTCTGAGCGATGCCGGTCCTCAGGCCCTCCGAATTGGCCGCAGTTTCGCCACTCAATTCCACCCAGAAGCCAATGAAGCCATTGTTTCTGGCTGGATGTCAGGTGAAGGTGCCATTGAGCTGGTGAATGCTGGCATTTCGCCGAGTGATCTGATGGATGAAACCCGTCGTGAAGTGGAGCGGTCTGGACCTGCTGCTGCCCAGATTGTTGATTGGTTTCTTGGTGAGGTCGCATCGACCCCAATGCCAAAGTCCAGATAGATAGTCACGATCGCACAAGGCCTTGAGGTTTCGGGGTTCATATCGGCCAAGTAGTAGTTTTTCTCTCTGATGTCCAACTTCCTTAGGTCGTTCCTTGTCGTTGTCTGGTTTGGCTTAGCGGCCGTCCTAATTGCCGGCCTGCTGCTGTGGGTCTCATCTCTGCTTCGTCCATCCAAGCCAACGCGCGAGAAGATGCTCACCTACGAAAGCGGCGTTGATCCTGTTGGTGAAGGTTGGTCGCAAAGCCAAGTCCGCTACTACATCTTCGCGTTGTTGTTCGTCATCTTCGATGTTGAAGCAGTGTTCATCTTCCCTTGGGCAACACAGCTCGAGCGTTATGGAATGTTTGGGTTGGTGGAAATGGGAATATTCGTATTCGTTTTGCTCCTGGGCTTGGTGTACGCCTGGCGCAAGCGCGTTCTGCGGTGGGTATAACAACATGGGTCTTGTAGATCGCGGCAGATTACCGAAGCCATTGAACTCGTTATTCAACATGGGTCGCTCCTATTCATTGTGGGTCTACCAGTGGGGACTCGCTTGTTGCGCAATTGAAATGGGTGCAGCATTCGGTTCACCGCGTTACGACGTGATGCGTCTTGGTGTTATTCCATTGCCAGCGAGCCCACGTCAAGCCGATCTTGTTGTTATTTCAGGAACAGTGACTGACAAAATGGCCCCAGCCATTAAGCGTTTGTATGAACAAATGCCGGAGCCGAAGTACGTCATTTCTATGGGAAGTTGCGCAAACTGCGGCGGTCCATATTGGGACAGTTACTCGGTAACCAAGGGCATTGATCAAATCATTCCAGTTGATGTGTACGTGCCTGGTTGCCCACCACGTCCAGAAGCATTGCTTGAAGGAATTGTGTTGTTGCAACAGCGCATCAAGAACGAAGACATGGGTGCGCGTTGGCGCGGTGAAGGAACCGTTTCAATGGACGCATCTGCAGAAGCAGAAAGGCGTGGTGAACCAGTTGTCGTCTCCCGCTGAAACCACTCCGGTCGTTGACACCGTGCGCGATCAAGTGCTTGCCGATGTGCAAGCAGCACTTGGCACTGCTGTTGTTGACTCGTTAGTAAAGCCCGGCGATGATATTTGGATTCGCGTTTCTACGCTGTCGTGGAACGAAAGCATGAAGAAATTGCAAGCGATGGGCTTCGACTACTTCTGCTTCTTGTCTGCAATTGACTGGATGCCGTCGCCGTTTGGTCGCGGAGAAGATGACCCGACAGAGCCAGCACCCGAGCGTGACACCACCATTCGTCCCGGATATACGGGTGGAGATACGCGCATGCAAATGCTGGTTCGTTTGGTGAATTCACGTACGCATGTGGGAATCAACGTGAAGGCTGACGTTCCAAACGAGACGTACACGGTTGATTCAATTGCCAATGTGTTTGCTGGTGCGAACTGGCACGAGCGTGAAGCGCATGAAATGTTTGGCATCGGTTTTGTTGGCCATCCAGACTTGCGAAACATGTACTTGCCAACTGATTTTGAGGGTTTTCCAATGCGCAAAGATTTCCCATTGCTTGCACGCATGGTGAAACCGTGGCCAGGAATAGTTGATGTTGAGCCGTTGCCTGGTGGCGACGCAGAACCGGAAGAGGCGTCATGACCATTCTGAATGATCCGGTAAGTGCAAAGTTGGGCGACCGCGCACAACTCAGTTACATCGCTTCGCAGGCTGCCGATGCGCGACTCAATGTCGAACTTGAAACTGAGGGAATGACGCTCAACATTGGGCCTCAGCACCCTGCAACTCACGGAACCCTTCGCATCATTGCTCGCCTCGACGGAGAACAAGTGTTGTGGGCCGAACCATCGTGTGGATACATGCACCGCGGTTACGAAAAACTTACCGAAGTTCGTAGTTTCCCGCAGGTCACGTCACTCATTAACCGCATTGACTGGTTGGGAAGTTTCGCCAACGAAGTGCCGTTCATCTTGGCAGCAGAAAAGTTGATGGGTGTTGAAGCACCACCACGTGCACAGTGGATTCGCACCATCTTGTTTGAACTATCACGTATTGCAAACGTGTCGCTGTTCTTGGGCGACCTTGGTGTGCAATTGGGTGCAATCACTCCGGTGTTCATGGCATTCCGTGACCGCGAATATGTGCTGAACCTCATTGAGTCGGCAACGGGTGGACGCTTCCATCCGAACTTCGACCGCATTGGCGGATTGAAGGACGACTTGCCAGCTGGTTGGATTGACGAAACCAAAGTCGTGATGAAAAAGTTGCGTAACTTCTGTGATGAAATTGAGTCGCTGTTGTTTGGTAACGAAATATTCCAGTCACGTACTCGCGGCATTGGGGTGATACCACGCGATATTGCAATGCAATACGGACTCTCTGGTGCCAACCTTCGCGCGAGTGGAGTGGATTGGGATTTGCGTCGTGATCAAGACAGTCCAATGGCATGGAACAAAGTTGATTTCAAAGTGTGGACGCATCCAGATGGCGACAGTTTTGCTCGTTGCTGGGTTCGCTTGCAGGAAACCCGCGAAGCAACCAAGATCGTTGATCAGTTGCTCGACGGAATTCCAGCTGGTCCAGTTATGGCCAAGGTTCCCAAGATCATCAAAGTGCCTGAAGGCGAAGCATGGGTGTCAACCGAAAACCCACTTGGCGAAATGGGCTACTACGTAGTTTCGCGCGGTGACTCTGGTCCGTTCCGCGTCAAGATTCGTTCGGCAAGTTTCAACAACATTTCAATTACACCATGGTTGTTGCGTGGTGTCTATGTTCCAGACATCATCACCATTCTCGCGTCGCTGTACTTCATCCTCGGAGACATTGACCGCTGATGCTTTCGTTGTTTGCTGTCGAAATTCCGTACTGGGGTCAATCGTTGCTCCGCGTACTGGGCGGCTTAGTTGCTGTACTGCTCCCTGCAGGAACGATTGTGTATGTGTTCTTGTTCAAGATGATGTCGTTCATGCAAAGCCGACTTGGGCCAATGGAAGCGGGTCCATACGGGTCGATGCAGTTGTTTGCTGAAGTAGGTAAGTGGTTGCAGAAGGAAGACATTCAGCCAGACAATGCTGACAAGCGCATTTTCCGAATGGCTCCCGTAGTTGTTCTGATGAGCACCTTCTTGCTTGTGGCCGTTGTGCCGTTTGGCCCAGACGCATGGTTCACCGATTTCGAGACCGGCGTGTTTTATGCGCTTGCTGTGTCATCAATTTCTGTTCTTGGTATTTTGATGGCCGGTTGGTCGTCTGCAAACAAGTATTCACTGCTTGGAGGTTTGCGCGCTGCTGGTCAGCTCATTGCGTATGAGCTTCCAATGGTGCTCGCAGTAATTGGCGTAGTTATCCAAGCAGAAACCATGAATTTGCAGCAGATCGTTGTTGCACAAAATGCTGGTTCCATTTTTGGAAGTGACATTGTTGGCAACCCATACGTACTCACACAGTTTGTTGGGTTTGTGGTGTTCATGATTGCTGTACAGGCCGAACTGACTCAGGCTCCTTTCGACATGCCAATTGCTGAGTCGGAATTGGTATCGGGCTACATGACCGAGTATTCGGGTTTCCGCTTCCTTATTTTCTTTATTGGTGAATTTGCCACCGCCGGCGTGTTTGCCATGATCGCGAGCACGTTGTTCCTCGGTGGTTGGGGCGTTCCGTTCTCGTGGTTTGGTTGGACAACCATGGACAGTGTCGACAACTGGATGAATGTTGCTGGACCACTCATCGTGTTCACCAAGATGATGGTTCTGGTGTTCCTCATTATGTGGATTAGGTTCTCGTACCCACGTTTCCGTGAAGATCAATTGCAACGATTTGCATGGAAGGTTCTCATTCCAATTTCGCTTGCAAACATCATGGCGACCGCAGTGTTAAAGGTGGCTTTCTAATGGCTCAAATTCCTGGAATGATCAAGGGCCTGGCGGTCACGTTCAACACGATGATGCGCACGTTCAAAAATGGATCGAACACGGTGCAGTATCCACGCGAAAAGGAAGCTCCACCAATTCGTGCACGCGGCGTTATTGCATTGCACGAAGACAACTGCACCTCGTGCATGTTGTGCTCACGCTCATGCCCGGACTGGTGCATCTACATTGAGGCACACAAAGAATTGGCTGCACCGCGTCGAGAAGGTGGAAAGCCTCGTGCTATTAACAAACTTGACCGCTTCGACATTGACTATGCATTGTGTATGTACTGCGGAATTTGCGTTGAGGTCTGTCCATTCGACGCTTTGTTCTGGAGCCCTGAATACGAATACTCCGAGCCAAGCATCGCCGACTTGTTGCACGACAAGTCAAAGTTAGGTGAGTGGATGGAAACAGTTCCTGCAGCGCCAGAACTTGAAGTCGGCGCAGATAAGAAGAAGAAATAAGGCAGATATGGTCGCTCAAAATATTGGTTTCACAATCATTGCCGCAATGATGATTATTGGTGCACTTCGTGTTGTAACAACAAGCAACGTGGTGCACGCAGCGCTGTGGCTGGTCGTTGTACTTGCAGGTGCTGCTGCGCAGTACATCTTGCTCGCGGCTGAGTTTGTGGCAGTTACCCAGGTACTCGTGTACATCGGCGCAGTAATGGTGCTGTTCCTTTTTGGAACCATGCTCACCCGCTCTCGAATCGGTCGGGACAGTGGTCTCAACAATTCGTACGCAAAGTTGGGTATTCCAGTTGCTGTGGTGCTGTTTGCAGCCATGGCGCTTGCACTAAGCGAATCATTTGGCACAGAGAAGTTGCCGTCTGATGGATCAATCGTGACGACGCAACAGATTTCAGATCAAATTTTTGGTCCGTACTTGCTTCCATTCTGGGCACTTTCCTTTGTCTTGCTTGCGGCGGTAATTGGCGCAATTGTTCTGGCAAGGAAGGACTGATTTCATGTTGGTGAACCAGTTTCTTTTGCTTGCTGCACTGCTGTTCTGCATTGGCGTGTATGGCGTAATTGCTCGCAAGAATGCTGTGCTCGTATTGATGTCAATCGAGCTCATCTTGAACGCAGTTAACTTGAATTTCATTGCTTTCGCATTGCGTAATGGAAATGCAGATGGTCATACATTTGCGTTGTACATCATTGCCATCGCTGCTGCTGAAGTTGGAGTGGGTCTTGGTTTGGTGTTGCTTATTTTCCGCAACCGTCGAACTATTTCACTTGATGACCTCTCGGAGATGAAGGGCTAATCATGATCGCAGCAGCAGAAGCCCTGCAGACCTTGTCGTCTGGTTGGTTCCTTGAGCACGCTTGGCTCATTCCAATCGTCCCTGCCATCGGATTTGCCATCATCATTTTGTTTGGCAAGAAGTTGCCAATGAGAGGCAGCGAAATTGGCCTGCTCAGCATGATCGCCAGCCTGGTTCTGGCGGGTGGAACGGCAATGCAGTGGATAGATCGTGTTGGTAGTGGAGCGGAAGGACAGTTCATCGCACCTGTCGTGCGCACATGGAACTGGTGGCAGATCGGTGGAGTGAATTTCACCATCGGGCAATCCATTGATGGTCTTGCAGTCATCATTTTGGTTGTCGTTGCCTTTATCTCAACTCTGGTGCAGTTGTACTCAACCGAGTACTTGAAGGGCGATCGTCGCTACACGCACTTCTTCGCTGCACTCACGTTGTTTTCGGCAGGCATGCTCGCCATGGTGATTGCTGAAGACACCATTTTGTTTTTGCTCGGCTGGGAAATCATGGGCCTTTGCAGCTTCATGCTCATTGGTCATTGGTGGGAGGACGGCGCAAACAGCCGTGCTGCACTGAAAGCGTTTTTCACTGTGCGCACTGGTGACATGGGTCTGCTCATAGGCGTGGCGATGTTGTACTTCGCATCGAATGACTGGACAACTGAAAATCTGGGAGTCTCCGGTTTCTCCATTCGGGGAATCAGTGCGTGGGCGCTTTCAGGCGAGCCAAACAGCACAGTGATTTTTGTTGCGGCGATCGCACTGTTTATTGCAGCAATTGGCAAGAGCGGTCAATTCCCGCTGCACACTTGGTTGCCAGACGCAATGGCTGGTCCAACCCCAGTTAGTTCGCTGTTGCATTCATCAACCATGGTCGTGGCAGGCGTGTTCCTCGTGTCGCGTTTGTATCCAGTGTTCTTTACTGGCTTCGACATTCTTGGCACGGGTGGAAACTTCATCATGATCATTGGTGCAATCACCATCGTGATTGCTGCAGCACTTGCTTTCGTACAAAATGACATCAAAAAGGTGCTCGCGTATTCAACCGTGAGTCAGTTGGGCTACATGATGTTGGGCCTTGGTGCTGGCGCATGGTTGCCAGCGGTATTCCACATTTTCACCCACGCGTTCTTTAAAGCTTGCTTGTTCCTTGGTGCCGGCTCAATTAGTCACAGTGCATCGCACCACTCATTTGACATGAAGAAGGACATGGGCGGATTGCGCAAGGTAATGCCGATCACGTTCACCACATGGAT
>BJFW01000007.1:41170-44865 GCA_014190095.1 Actinomycetes bacterium
TCAGAAGAGGGTGCCAAAAAATCACCGTGTGGAAGCAAGACGCCGGAAAAAGGCGTGTGTTATGCACCGAAGTTAGAGCATGCAAAATTCAAATGGTCGAAGGCATTGCTTTCGCTTGGCATCGTGTTCTTAGGTATTGCGTTGAGTTGGATTTTGTCCACCATGTTGTACACCCGCAAAGACAAGCGCCTCGTAGGGCTTACCGAGCGCAATGGTGTTCTCCGTGCTGGTTACAACCTATTAATTAATAAGTACTACCTCGATGCGCTGTATGAAAAAGTGATCGTTAAGGCCATTGCTGGACCAATTTCATCTGCTGCATATTGGTTTAACCAGAACGTACTTGACGGCATTTTGCATGTAGTTGCTGCAATAAGTCGCATGTTCTCGGGCTGGGTGTATCGCAATATTGACCAACGCGTGGTGGATGGAACGGTCAACAATTCGGGCAAAGCGACCAAGGGCGCCGGTGGCGTAATTGCGCCAGTCCAATCAGGAAAAGTGAGCCAATATGGCGCGTTGCTTTTTAGCGCTGCCGCTGTTGCCGCTCTCGTACTCGTCATTATCAATTCGTAACAAGAAAGAATCAAGGGAGACAACAACATGGAAATGCTCCGTGACCACAACTGGATGCTGAGTGTAGGCACATTTTTGCCACTACTCGGTGTGCTGTTGCTGTTGGTTGTACCAAAGGCAAATGAACAACTGATCAAAAAGGTTGCATTGTTCACATCAATTGCAACAGTTGCCGTTGGCGTGTGGACGTTATTCCGCTTTGACTACGGCAATGCAGGAACAATGCAGTTCGTTGATGAAAAGACATGGATTCCGCTGATTAAGAGCAGTTACTACATCGGCCTCGATGGCATCAGTTTGCCGCTGTACTTCTTGTCAATGGTCATTACATTGCTCGTAGTGATTTACAGCCTTGATCACATTCCTTCACCAGGTAACCCGAAGGCGTTCTTCTCGCTGATGTTGGTTCTGCAAACCGGTATGGCAGGAACGTTCATTGCACAAGACCTCATCTTGTTCTTCGTGTTCTTCGAACTGGTGCTGTTGCCGATGTACTTCATGATCGGTGTGTGGGGTGGAGAGAATCGTCAGTATGCGTCACTGAAGTTCTTCCTGTACACGATGTTTGGGTCGGCGCTCATGCTGGTTGCGTTTCTTGCGTTGTTCTTTAGGACCGGAGCAGAAAGCTTTGCAATTCCATACTTGGTAGAAAATGGTGGAGCATTAGCAAAGAATGTTCAAGTGTGGATCTTTGCTGGAATGTTCATCGGCTTTGCAGTCAAAGTCCCGATGTTCCCATTCCATACGTGGTTGCCTGATGCACACACGCAGGCGCCAACGCAAGGCTCGGTTATCCTCGCTGCAATTTTGCTGAAACTTGGAACATACGGGTTCATTCGAATTGCAATTCCGGTACTTCCAGAAGCAGCAAAGGCCTGGGCTCCCTACATTGGCGGACTCGCAGTAGTCGGAATCATTTACGGTGCGCTTGGCTGTTTGGCACAAACCGACATGAAGCGATTGATTGCGTTTTCATCAGTTGCTCACATGGGTTTCGTAATGCTTGGTATTTCAACACTGACAACCTTTGGCGTGTCGGCAGCAATGTTCGGAATGGTCGCACACGGACTGATCACGGGCATGTTGTTCTTCTTGGCGGGAAGCGTGAAAGAGCGTTACCACACGTTAGAAATCGCTCGCCTTGGTGGCATTTTGAAGCAGATGCCTCGCCTTGGTTGGATCCTTGGATTCTCATGCATGGCGTCGCTTGGCTTGCCAGGTCTTGCTGGCTTCTGGGGCGAATTCCCAGCAATCTTGTCGGCCTACAGCCCTGCTGCAGGTCTCAATGAAACCGTGTTCCGCGTGTACATGGTGATTGCTGCACTCGGCACCGTATTGGCCGCCGCGTACTTATTGTGGTTGTTCCAACGCGTTGCATTCGGCGAACCTAAGCCTGAATTTGCTGGCGATGGTCACGGTCACGGCGATCATGAATTCCATGATGTGAACAAGTTTGAGTGGTTTGCATGGACTCCGTTGTTGATTGCCATTTTGGTATTTGGTGTTGTACCTAACCTCATGTTCAAGGTGCTCGACCCAGCAGTTCAAGTAGTGCTGACAGGGTTCAAGGGCTGATCACGTGATCTATTCCGTATTCGCCGCTGCAACTGAGTGGGTTAGCCCGCAGATTGATTACCACGCGCTCGCACCAGAAATCATTCTGGCTGCTGGCCTGTGCATCGTGTTGCTTGCAGATTTGTTCCTGGACGAATCACGTAAGTGGATCCTCTCGTCGCTTACTGGCTTCACGTTGCTTGGCGCAATGCTGCCAGTGCTGACGCTTGGTTTAGACGTATCTTCAGTTCGTTCAATGTTTGACGGGCGATACGTCATTGATGAATTCAGCATCGTGATGAAAGCAATGTTCCTCATCGCTGGCTATGTCGTGGTGTTGTTGTCTACAAAGCATGTTGAAGAAGATGAATACTGGCAAGGCGAGTATTGGTTCCTCCTGCTTTCCAGCATTCTCGGTATGGTCATGATGACTTCATCGCGTGACTTGGTTTCAATCTTTGTTGCACTTGAATTCCTCTCCATTCCTGCGTACATGCTTGCTGCGTGGCGCAAGCGTGACATTAAGAGCAACGAAGCCGGTATGAAGTACTTCTTGCTGGGAGTGTTCGCCAGCGCAGTCATGTTGTATGGAATGTCGTTGTTGTTTGGTGCTGCGAACAGCACCTTGCTCGTCGACCTTGGAAAGAGCATTACTGCAACGGGTGGACTGAGTGCCTTACATGCGCTTGGCATCGTGTTTGTCATCGTTGGTTTCGCTTTCAAAGTTTCTGCGGTGCCATTCCACAGTTGGGCGCCAGACACGTATGAAGGCGCACCAAGTCCGATTACTGCGTTCCTTTCGGTTGCGTCTAAGGCGGCTGGCTTCGTTGCGTTGTTGATCCTGCTGCTGGTCGCATTCCCTCAGGCATCCGGCGTATGGCAACCATTCATGTGGGTGCTTTCAGCACTCACCATGACGGTTGGAAACGTGATTGCATTACGCCAAACCAACATTGTTCGCATGATGGCGTATTCATCCATTAGCCAAGGCGGATTCGTTCTCATGCCGTTGGCAGTTGCGGGAATGTCTGAAGTTTCGGCTTCGGCACTGCGATCTGTAGTGGTGTACATGTTGGTGTACGCAGCCACCAACCTCGGTATGTTCGCTGTGATCATTGCGGTTTCACGCAAGACACGAAGCGGTGAGATCTCCAGTTGGGGCGGACTCTTTTCATACGCTCCTGGTTTGGCAGTACTTGCCACCATTTTCCTTGCGTCACTTGCTGGAATTCCACCACTCGGTGGTTGGATCGGTAAGTTCACCGCATTCCAGTCACTGCTCAGTTCAGGTACGGGCTGGGGCTATGCGCTTGCACTCATTGGCGCAGTGAACTCGGTTGTTGCGTTCGGTTATTACGGAACGATTATGCGTGAAATGTGGATGAAGCCAGTTCCCGACGGCGATACCACTCGAGTTGGTATTCCAGGTTCACTTTCCCTTGCACTTGCAATGACCGTTGTTGCCACATTGGTGCTTGGTATTTTGCCTGGCGTAGCAACACACTTCGGAGACATTGCTCGTATCGCCGGTGCCTTCGGCGGCTGAGTCGATTACTGCTGCCATA
>BJFW01000008.1 GCA_014190095.1 Actinomycetes bacterium
AAAAGTGCTTGTGCTCACCACGATCAATATCGCGTGTCGTCACTTCGGCAATTGAAACGGTGGTGTCTATTAGCGGTATTGACGTTCCGTCATAAGCAAGCATGCGCATGCCCGCAAGCGATCCTGCGTTGTCGCCATCGAGCGCAATCACTTGACCGCGACTCGATGGGTTATTCGCGTCGGCAAGCGACTCGCCGTCCATTCGCACATATTGCAAAGTCTCTTCAACAACTCCGTATGGCTCACTGGCCACGATGAAACGGTCTTCGGCAATACCGACATACAAACCTTGACCGCTGCCGCGAAGTGCCAGCATCATCGAGTTTGGTTCGTCAGCGCTTGCAACTGCAATTGCCACACTGCCTTCAAACTCGGCAACAGTTTCTCTAAACGCATCCACAAATGCCATTCCTGCTGCGTTCTTGCGCGCAACCACAGTTGGAATGACCTTTGCATCGGTGGTAATTGGCTCTGCAATATGCAGTCCGTTGCGCACTTTGATGTCGGCATGGTTATCGACGTCGCCATTGAGTGCGGCAAGCATGTACGGAGCAGCTGAATTGCCACCCACTTCTTCGCTGTTTACTGGATGCGCATTTGGTTCAGAAATAATTCCGACGCTCGCCCAACGTGTGTGCCCAAGGATGGACACTCGAGCGTTCGGTTGGCTGATAAGCAGCCGCAACAACGCGTCATTGGAAACCGTTGTGCGCATGGCACGGGTGTTATCACCAAGTTCACCAATTTCAGCCGCTGCTTTATACACAAACGACCATGCTCGACTGCCTGCACCAACGCGCACCGAGCCGTTGGTAAACAGCGTGTCATCAAGTCGACCGGCTAGCAACGGAGCAACTCGCTTGTCGGTTACGTCTAAGCCATGGCCCCACACCAGCACATGCACGCCGGCAGAGTCACGACCGCGAACTTCCATGCGATCAAGTGCAGAAAAAGCCTGCTGAATTGATAGGTATGCATTGCGTGCACTTGCACTTGCGTCTTTGCCTGCTAATTCGCCAACAGCCTTTGCTGTGCGTAATCGATCGTTTCGTAACGACCAGGTGGCGTCGCGCAGAGCAATGAGTTCGTTACTGCGACGTTCTACTTCGCGGGTTGACAGCCCAGACTCTGATTCCAATTGCGTTTCGGCTCCGCTTGCCAAGCCGTCTAATTGATCGACACGTGAAACTAGGCCACTCACCAAAGCGATGTTGTCAATCAGCGTTCCAAGCCCAGATTCACCGCGTAAGGCCGCATCTGCTTCGGCTACCAACCGACCAGATTCAGCAATGTTCCCCGCAGCACCGGCAGCAATTGCTCGGTCAAGGGCATCCAGAATGTCGGCGGCAAGTGGCAATGGTCTTGCCGAGGGCCGCGACACAACGCAGATGATGCCGCACATGGTTACAGGTTACCGAGCCCCGCCGAAGCGCTGCGATACAACCTCGGCAAGCCCTTGTGCCACAGCGTCTGCGGTTTCTTGGCTTGCAGCTTCCACCATCACACGAACAACCGGCTCGGTTCCGCTTGTTCGCAACAGCACGCGACCAATTCCATCCAAACGCTTTGTTGCGTCCGCGATTTCGGTCGCAAGTTCGTCAGCCGGGCTGTTCACAACTTGTGCAACACGAATGTTGATCAAGGTTTGTGGAAGTGAAGTCATTGCATTGCGCGCAAGTGTTGCCAGCGGTTTTGCTTCTCGTCGAACTAAGTCCACAAGCATTGCCCCTGCTAGCAAGCCGTCGCCCGTTGTTGCATAGTCACGATAAATAATGTGGCCGCTTTGCTCGCCACCCAACACCACTCCGTGTTCGTCGAAGGCGACAAGAACGTTTCTGTCGCCAACTGGTGTGGTGACCACATTGATTCCCGCTTTTGTCATTGCTTGATGAAAACCAGCGTTTGTCATCACCGTTACTGCAACCGAGTTTGACTTCAACATTCCACGTTTGTGCAGATCAATCGCAGCAAGTGCAATCAAATGATCGCCGTCTACAACGTCACCAATATGGTCCACAGCAATCACACGGTCTCCGTCACCATCAAATGCAAGACCTAAATCAGCCTTGTGTAAGCGAACTGCTTCACTCACCACTTCTGGATGTGTTGCACCGCAACCTTCGTTGATGTTCTTTCCATTTGGTCGATCGTTCAACACAATGACCGTTGCACCCAGTCGGGCGAAAACTTCTGGCGCGACATCGCTCATTGCACCATTGGCGCAATCCAAGACCACGCGAATGTTGGCAAAAGCTAAAACTGGAAACAGGCCAACAATGTGGGCCGCATACTCGCCGAGCAAATCAACTTGTGCAGCAGAAGCAGCAGGCACTGTGGTCGAACCAGTCATGTGCGATTCAATTGCGTCTTGTTGTGCATCGCTCAACTTCACGCCGCCATTGGCAAAGAGTTTCACGCCATTGTCTGAGTACGGGTTGTGTGATGCAGTAATCGCCGCGCTGCCACAGCCTCGTTTCGCGGCCAAAAATGCAATCGCCGGTGTTGGGGCTACTCCGAGTAATTCGACTGACACACCACCTGCAAGTAACCCGTTCGCGAGTGCGGTCTCCAATCGTTTGCCAGATTCACGAGTGTCACGTCCTACCAAAACTTTGGTGACACCAAGTTGACGCGCAGCAACCAACCCAAGTTCTGCAACATATTCCTCGGTAAGTTCCGTGAAGGCGACTCCACGCACACCGTCGGTGCCAAATCGAAGCATCGTTTACACACACATCCGCGCGACGAACATCGCGCGAACCAACACGTGATTAACGCTTCGTGTACTGAGGCGCCTTGCGCGCCTTCTTGAGGCCGTACTTCTTGCTTTCCTTCTTGCGCGAATCGCGAGTAAGCAAGCCAGCCTTACGAAGCACTGAGCGCTTTGTTTCATCCAACTCGAGAATGGAGCGAGCAATCGCCATCCGAAGTGCGCCAGCCTGGCCAGCAATTCCGCCACCCTGAATGTCACAGTCAACGTCGTATGTCGTTTCTGCTTCCACAACACGAAAAGCTTCGGTTGCTGCGGCACGCTGCAATGCGTTTGGAAAGTAATCCTCAAACTCGCGTCCATTGATTACTACCTTGCCCGTACCTGGACGCAAACGCACACGTGCGACTGCTTCCTTGCGGCGACCGGTTGTCTGTGTCAGTGGCTTTGTTCCCACGGTTGCTCCTCTATTCGATCTTTGTTAATCAGCGCGCTTTTGCGTGCGGTATGTTCAAAACTTTTGGTGCTTGCGCTTCGTGACCGTGCTCTGGTCCTGCGTGAACCTTCAACTTCTTAATCATCTGACGACCCAGTGGCCCTTTAGGCAACATGCCGCGGATGGTGCGACGAATTGCATCTTCTGGCTTACGGCTCAACAAGTTGCCGTAAGTCTGTGAGCGCAAACCGCCTGGGTAACCGCTGTAGTCGTGAACGAGTTCTTTTTCTGCCTTGCCGCTGGTAAGAACGATCTTCGATGCATTGACGATGACAACGTGGTCGCCAGTGTCCATGTGCATGGAGAACATTGGCTTGTGCTTGCCGCGCAAAATTGCTGCGACTTCTGTGCACATGCGACCAAGAACCAAGCCGTCAGCATCAACAACATGCCACTCGCGCTTAATTTCACTCGCTTTTGGACTGTACGTGCGCATCATAAAAAACTACTTTCGAAAACTGAGGACTTGGCCGAAAACTCCGCCAAACGCTGCCCCTATGGACCGTTTCAGGATAGGGGTCGAGAGGGCCTAATCACAATCGGCTGGGTAGCCAACTTCCCACAAAATCAGGCCTTGTGGGGGTGCTACGGGTGCTGCCTGTGCCCTATCACCAGAAACGATGAGTCCACGCATATCGCTTGGCGGGCGCTTGCCCAAACCAATCTCGATGAAGGTGCCGACCAGCGCTCGGACCATTTGATGGCAAAACGCATTAGCCCGAATATCAAACCTCAACACTCCCTCGCCAAGGTCGCGCCACTCAGCATTCATCACGTGCCGACGCATGGAGTGCTCAAAGGTGTCATGTTCATCGGCAGGTTTTGGCTTGCGACAAAACGCCGAGAAATCATGTTCGCCAATGACCGCATCGGATGCGAGCTGCATGGCTCGAAGCTTGAGTGGCTTCATGATGTGCCAAGCCGAATCGACCATAAAGGGATTAGGCGTTTCGGTATTCAATACGGTGTAGCGATACGAGCGCCACAGCGCAGAGTACCGTGCGTGAAAGTCAGGCTTTGTCCACACCGCTTCACGCACTGCAACAGACGGGCCACACAACGAGTTCAATTGCTTCATTAAGACTGGCAAATTCACGCGGTCTGGCAGATCTGCGCCAATGATTTGTCCCCACGCATGCACACCTGCGTCAGTACGTCCAGCAGGAGTGATCTTTACTTCTTCTTGCAGAATTTGTGCGAGTGCGCCTTCAATCGCGGACGCGACCGTGTCAACTCCAGGATTAGTAGCAAAGCCATGAAATTGATCGCCCTTGTAGGCGATCGTCATGCGTGCGCGACGCATGGCCATGATGAATCAGACGAGTTCGATGCGCGCCATTGGTGCATTGTCACCATGGCGTGGACCAAGCTTGAGCACGCGGGTGTATCCACCATTGCGGCCGGTGTAGCGAGGTGCAACAACGTTGACCAACTTGTTGGTCATTTCCTTGTCATTCAAGTACGACTGGATCTGACGAATGCGGTGAATGCGCATTGGGCCTTCACCCTGCGCCTTGATTGCCTTCGTGATCAACTTCTCAGCGATTGGGCGAAGCGCCTTGGCCTTGCCCTCGGTGGTCACAATGCCCTCAGCAGCAAAAAGTGATGCAGCGAGGTTCGCCATCAACAACTTTTGATGGTGTGCGCTATGTCCGAAGCTTCGGGCTCGTCTTGGTGTTGCTGGCATGTCTCATCGTCTCCTATGAAGTGGTGCGTATTGGTGCGCTATCAGATGCGCAGTGACAATCCGCGTTCGTCGAGCTTCAATTTGATTTCATCCAACGACTTCTGACCGAAGTTGGTGATGTTCAAAAGATCTTCTTCACTGCGAAGCAGCAATTCGCCAACAGTGTTGACCTGTGCACGCTTCAAGCAGTTACGTGGACGCTCGCTCAAGTCGAGGTCTTCAATGCTCAAGTCGAGGTCTGGTGAACCGGCACCCGTGCCTGCAAGCTCACCAAGTTCGAGTGCCATAGGCGCATCGCTCATGGTTGCTACAAGGTCGACCAATGAACGAAGTGTTGCGCCTGCTGATGCAAGTGCCTCACGTGGCTCAATGGTTCCATCGGTTTCGATGTCGATGATGATCTTGTCGTAGTTCGTTGACTGCTCAACACGTGTTGGCTCTACGAGGTAGGTGCAACGACGTACTGGTGAGAAAATTGCATCAATAGGAATGATGCCAATGACCTTGCGGGTGTCGCGATCGCTTGATGCATAACCTTTGCCACGCTCGATGGTGAGGTCTACAACCAAACGGCCCTTTGCTGACAAGGTTGCAATGTGCTGTGACTTGTTGAGAATTTCAACACCAGTAGGGCACACAATGTCGGCAGCAGTGATGTCTGCTGGACCCTTCACATCAAGTGTGATGACTACCGGTTCGTCGCCTTCAGAGACAACAACAATGTCCTTCAAGTTCAAAATGATTTCGGTTACATCTTCAGTGATGCCTTCAATGACATCAAACTCATGAAGAGCCGACTCGAACTTAACCGAGGTAATTGCTGCGCCAGGAATTGACGACAACAACATGCGGCGAAGCGAGTTTCCAATGGTGTGACCCAAGCCTGGCTCGAGTGGACCAATCGAAAACTTCTGACGGTTGCCTTCTGGCGTACCGATTGCTTCAACTGATGGGCGCTGAATAACAAGCATTGATATCTCCTATTGCCAATTCGTTTAGGGGTTACTTCGAGTAAAGCTCAACAATGAGCTGTTCGCGTACTGGTACATCGATTTGTTCGCGTGATGGAAGTTCGCGAACGGTGACCTGCTTGCCACCTTCTGCACGATCGATCCAACCAACCATTTTGTGGTCGAGAGTGTCAATATTGTGCTGAATAACGATCATGTTTGCAGCCTTTTCAGAAAGCGTGACAACTTGTCCACGACCAACGCTGTATGAAGGAATGTTCACGCGCTTGCCGTCGACCAACACGAGGCCATGGCTTACGAACTGACGTGCCTGTGGACGGCTATTTGCCCAACCTGCGCGGTACACCACGTTGTCCAAGCGGCACTCAAGCAAGCGCAACAGGTTCTCACCGGTTGGGCCAGCCAAACGTGAGGCCTCTTCGTACGCCTTACGGAACTGGCGTTCAAGCACACCGTAGATGTACTTAGCCTTCTGTTTTTCCTGCAATTGCAAGAGGTATTCACTGCCAGCACCACGACGACGCGTGCGGCCATGTGTTCCTGGTGGGAATGGACGACGTTCAAGAGCCTTTGAGCCCTTGGTGTTCTCGTAAATGTTGACACCGAGACGGCGCGAAATACGCACCTTTGGTCCTGTATAGCGAGCCATGACTTACGGCCTCTTTCGCTTTGGCTGGAGGCAACCGTTGTGCGGAACTGGCGTTACATCTTTAATGCCAGACACTTCGATGCCAAGGTTTTGAATAGAACGCAGTGCGGTATCGCGACCCGAACCTGGGCCCTTTACATGCACTTCAACGCGACGAAGACCTTGTTCCATTGCTGCACGGCCAGCTTTTTCGGCTGCCATTTGTGCTGCGTATGGAGTGGACTTGCGCGAACCGGAGAATCCAACGCCACCCGACGATGCCCACGAAATGACATTGCCTTCCGTGTCGGTGATGGACACGATGGTGTTGTTGAACGAACTCTTAATGTGTACAACGCCGGTCGCAATATTTTTGCGATCGCGCTTGCGCTTACGGGGTGCTGGTGCCTTTGCCATGATTTACTTCCTCACTGCCATCTTCTTGTTGGCCACAGTCTTCTTCGGACCCTTGCGAGTACGAGCGTTGGTGTGTGTTCGCTGACCACGTACAGGGAGACCCTTGCGGTGACGCGTTCCTTGGTATGAACCAATTTCAATCTTGCGCTTGATGTCGGTTTGTACGTCGCGGCGAAGGTCGCCTTCAACCGTGAGGTTTTGTTCGATGTACATACGAATCTTGTTGACTTCAGAGTCGGTGAGATTGCGAACACGGGTGTCTGGGTTGAGATCAAGTTCCTTGCACATCTTCTGCGCCGTGGTGTTACCAATGCCGAAAATGTAGGTCAACGAAATCACCAAACGCTTTTCGCGTGGGATGTCTACTCCTGAAATACGTGCCATCTGATGTTCCTTCTCAGCCTTGACGTTGCTTGTGACGAGGGTTTTCGCAAATCACCATCACGCGACCGTGCCGGCGAATGACCTTGCACTTTTCGCAAATTTTCTTGACGCTTGGTTTAACTTTCACTTCGAGCCTCGTGATTGGTGTTCGATTATTGGGTTATGAAATCTATTTATGTCGGTATGTAATGCGGCCTCGAGTGAGGTCATATGGCGTTAGCTCTACTTGGACTTTGTCCCCTGGCAAGATGCGGATGTAATTCATTCGCATCTTTCCTGAAATATGAGCTAACACTGTGTGTCCGTTTTCGAGTTCGACGCGAAACATTGCGTTAGGCAGCGACTCTGTAATTGTGCCTTCCAGCACAATTGCATCTTCTTTGTTTTTTGGCAGGGCTTTCTCCTCAAACACACGGACATAGAAGCCAGTCGGAAGGAAATCCCTCCAAAAGGCGAAGGGTTATGCTACCGCCGCATTCCCCTGCCCCAAAACCCCAAAACACAGGGAGATGGGTGATTTCAGCAGGGTCATGATGAGCGATTCTTGATGCCGGCAACGGCCGCGCGGAGGCGGGCAAATACCTCATCTGGGGATCCAAGACCATCCACTACAGCCAGTTTGTTCTGGTCTTTGTAATAGGAAATCAATGGTGAGGTCATGGCGTCATATAAGTCGAGGCGATGGTTAATGGCGTCGGGGGTGTCATCGGCACGTTGCACCACAGATCCTCCACACTTTTCACACACCCAGGGGTTGGATTCATTTCCAGATGCCACATAGTTGGCTTGGCACTGCTCACAAACGCGACGTGCCGACAATCGACTGAGCACCAACTCGCGCTTCACCTCAAGGTCTATAACGATGTCAATTGGGCGAACTTCGCTGATGTGATCAAGCGCCTGTGCCTGCGCCACCGTTCGCGGGAAGCCGTCCAAAATGAATCCGTTCACGCGGGCATCTTCTTCACCTATGCGACCTTGCACCAGGCTGATCATGAGCTCGTCATTTACCAACTCGCCCTTGTCAAGCACTTCCTTGACAGCACGGCCAAGCGGCGAGTCTTTGCGTACTGCAGCGCGCAACATTTCACCAGTGGAGATATGAGGTGCACCAAATTCAGAAGCAATGCGCACGCACTGCGTGCCTTTCCCTGCGCCTTGACGGCCGAGCATGATGATGCGAATTGCGTTTGACATAGCGGTGAATCTTTAGTGAATATCCTGAAACGTGTTTCCTAGAGAGGAAACGTCACTTCAAGAAGCCCTCGTAGTTGCGCTGCATCAATTGACTATCAATTTGGCGCATCAGTTCAAGCGCTACACCAACCGCAATCAACACGGTGGTTCCTGCAAATGGGAATGACTGCACATCGCCTACCCACAAAATGATGTACGGCAAGATGGCGATAAAAGCAACGAACATTGCTCCAGGAAGCGTGATCCGGTTCACCGTCTTTGCCAAGAAACTTTCAGTCTGCGGTCCTGGACGAATTCCTGGAATGAATCCGCCTTGCTTGCGCAGTTGGTCTGCCTGGCGAATTGGGTCGAATGCAATGGAGTTATAGAAGTATGCAAACGCAATGATCAACAGGAAAAAGACCGAGATGTACAACAAGTTTTGGCTATTCACCAAATAGTTGTTCACAAACGAGGCGATAGAGCCACGCCAACCCTCACCGCTGCCGAGCATGTTCGACAACAGAACTGGCAACAACAGCACAGAGCTCGCAAAAATAATTGGCACGATTCCGGCCTGGTTCACCTTCAATGGGATGTACGTGTTTTGGCCACCGTATTGCTTGCGACCAACTACACGTTTTGCAAACTGCACAGGAATTCGGCGACTACCAAGTTCGACACGAACTACTGCGAACAAAATTCCGATTGAAACTGCAACCAGCACGATGAACGTAATAGTTTTCTTGCTTTGCAAGAGCGAGTAATAGTTGTATGGAAGACCGCTGACAACCGAAGCAAAGATCAACATTGACATTCCGTTGCCGATTCCGCGTTGGCTGATCAACTCACCAATCCACATGAGCAATGCCGTGCCTGCAACAAGTGTTGGAATGACAAGCAATGCGCGAGGCATGAACGGATCGAGCAACACAACGTCTGGCGCAGTTGCAGCCGCACCCAAGAATGCCGAGCCATTTCCTTGGCCAAAAATGAACGTGAGTCCAGCGCCTTGCAAGGTGGCAATACCAATTGCTACGTAGCGAGTCCACTGAGTGATCTTGCGTTGGCCAGTTGCACCTTCTTGTTGCCACTGTTCAAGCTTTGGAATAACCACACCAAGAACCTGCATGATGATGCTTGCCGTGATGTACGGCATGATTCCCAAAGCAAAAATGGAGAAGCTTCCAAAAGCTCCACCCGAAAACAAGTTCAAGAATCCAAGTGCACCTTGTGAGTCTGAGGCTTCACGCAATTGGCGCACTGCCTGAGCATCAATGCCTGGAGCTCGCAGTGCAGCGCCAAAGCGATACAAAGCAATCATGGCCAAGGTGAACAACACCTTGTTACGAAGGTCTTCCACCTTGAAGATGTTCTTCACGTTCGACAACATCGTGGGTGCTCCTGTACTTGAAGCGCGCCGGCGAACCGGCACGACATCACTATCGGTTAGTGAACTGGTTGCCCTTAGCGGCTGGACGTGGGCCCTTGTGCGGCATTGGCAAGATGGTCACAGATCCACCGGCAGCAATAATTGCCTGCTCAGCAGTCTTTGATACAGCATGTGCTGAAACGCTCACAGCCTTGGTGATTTTTCCGCGACCAAGCACCTTGATGAGGGTGTTCTTGTGAGCTGCACTCTTATCAACGAGCACCTTTGGGTTTACTTCTGCAAGACCCAAAGCTTCGATGACATCGAGGTTTACTGCGTAGTACTCAACGCGGAACGGGTTATTAAAACCCTTCAACTTTGGTACGCGTTGCTTCAACGGCATCTGACCACCTTCAAAGCCTCGCTTCACGGTGTTACGGGCGTATTGACCCTTCGTACCGCGACCTGCAGTCTTTCCACCTTTACCGCCGATACCACGACCGACGCGCTTTGGTTTCTTCGTTGATCCCTTTGCTGGGGCGAGTTGATCTACACGCATGACTTACTTGCCTTCCTTGATTTCAATGAGGTGAGGAACACGTGCGATCATGCCGCGAATTTCCGGACGATCAGGCAACGTATTGGTGTGGCCAATTCGACGCAATCCAAGAGCGCGCAATGTTGCACGGTTCTTTGGCTTGTTGCCGATTTCTGAACGCACCTGGGTAACAGTGATGGTCGCACCAGTTGGTTCAACCTTCACACGCTTTACTTTGCGAGTTGACGTGTTGCCAGATGCTGCCTTCAATGCAGCGGCTGCTGCGCGTTGTTCTGCTGCAGCCTTCTTTGCTGCCGGCTTACGGTCGCGTGTAGTGCGACCTGGTTTTTTGAATGCTGCCATGACTAGTGAGCACCTCCGTTTGACTTCTTGCGCTCGTTGAACGCACGAAGGAGACCTTTTGGAACAAAAGAGTCAGCTGGAATTCCGCGACGCTTTGCAACTTCGTCCGGGCTCTGCAAATCCTTCAAACCATTGATCGTTGCGCGAGCAACGTTGATGGCATTTGATGAACCAAGCGACTTCGCGAGTACGTCGTGAATGCCGGCTTCTTCAAGAATGATTCGAGCAGCGCCACCAGCAATAACTCCGGTACCAGGAGCAGCAGGCTTCAGCAATACGCGGCCTGCGCCATTGATTCCCAAAATTTGGTGAGTGATGGTTGAACCGGCAAGAGCAACACTGAACAAGTTGCGCTTTGCTTCTTCGGTTCCCTTTTGGATTGCCAAAGGAACTTCCTTTGCCTTTCCATAACCAAGACCTACGCGACCTGCACCGTCACCGATAACAACAAGTGCGGTGAACGAAAAGCGACGTCCACCCTTCACTACCTTTGCCACTCGGTTGATGTGCACTACGCGTGATTCGCGGAGCTGACCTGGTTCGGTCGTGCGTGCGTTTGAAATATCAGTCATTAGAACTCCAACCCTGCTTCTCGGGCAGCATCTGCTGCCGCTGCTACGCGACCGTGGTACAAGAATCCACCGCGGTCATAAACAACTTTTGTTACTCCTGCAGCCTTTGCGCGCTGCGCAACGAGTGTTCCGATGCGCTTTGCTGCTTCAACATTTGAACCGCCACCCAACTTGCGCTGATCTGGTTCAACAGTTGAAGCCGAAGCAACGGTGTGTCCGTCGAGATCGTTGATCAACTGCACGGTGATGTGCTTATTGCTGCGATAAACGGCGAGACGTGGACGCTCGGCGGTGCCAGTGATCTTCTTGCGTACGCGACGGTGGCGACGCAAGCGACCTGCATGGCGCTGGCTTGATACTGATGTCATAGTCGTCAAATCTCCCGATTACTTCTTGCCGGTCTTGCCTGCTTTACGCAGGACCTTTTCATTGAGGTAACGCACACCCTTGCCCTTGTATGGCTCCGGCTTGCGAATTTCGCGAATGTTCGCTGCAACTTGGCCAACAACTTCTTTATCAGCACCCTTGACGATGATTTTCGTCTGCGCAGGAACTTCGAACGTAACTCCTTCAGGAGCATCGATCACCACTGGATGTGAAAAACCAAGAGCCAACTTCAACTTGCTTGGACCCTGAGCTTCTGCACGGTAACCAACGCCGATGATGTCGAGTTCTTTGGTGTAACCCTCGGTAACACCGATCATCATGTTGTTGACCAATGTTCGAACTAAACCGTGACGTGCACGTGAATCGCGCTCTTCGTTGTCGCGAGTTACGACGATGGTGTTTTCTTCGCGAGCGATGGAAACTCCAGTTGGGAACACACGTGACAGCGTGCCTTTCGGACCTTTTACGGTCAGCGAAAGACCAGCGATAGTGACGTCGACACCGTTAGGCACAACGACTGCTGCATTTCCGATACGTGACATATGAGTACTTCTTTCCTCTACTGGTTTCCGCTTACCAAACGAAGCACATGACTTCACCACCCACGTTGCGCTGGCGCGCTTCGCGGTCGGTCATGAGCCCTTGGCTGGTGGACAGGACAGCAACACCAAGACCACCTAACACGCGTGGTACTTCAGTTGCATTGCGGTACACGCGAAGACCCGGTGTGGATACTCGCTTAATACCTTGAATGGTGCGCTTACGGTCATCGGAATACTTCAAACCAATCTTCAACGACTTACCCGGACCATTTGGGTTGTCGATAAGACCGAAGTCAGTGATGTATCCCTCTTTCTTCAGCACTTCTGCGAGCGCTGACTTCTGCTTTGAGGCAGGCATCAACACTTCGTCTTTCATTGCTGCATTCGCGTTGCGAATGCGCGTAAGCATGTCGGCGATCGGATCAGTCATCATGACGCAATCACCAACTTGCCTTGGTCAAACCAGGGATTTCACCGGCATGGGCCATCTTGCGAAGGCACAGGCGGCACAATCCGAATTTGCGATATACAGCACGCGCGCGTCCGCATTTCTGGCAACGTGAGTAACCACGTACCTTGAACTTTGGCGTTTTGTTCGCTTTATTAACGAGTGATTTCTTTGCCATATGGTCCTCTACTTACTTCTTCTTCTTGGCTGAGCGTTTTGCCGCTCCGCGAGCTTTTTTGGATGATGCTGGTTCTTCGCCCTTACGGAATGGGAAACCAAAAGCATCAAGAAGTGCTTTTCCATCGAGGTCGGTATTTGCAGTGGTGACAATGGTGATGTCCATACCGCGTGTGGTGTCTACCTTGTCGTAGCTCACTTCGGTGAATACCAACTGCTCAGTAAGACCAAATGTGTAGTTGCCATGACCGTCCCATGACTTGCCTGGGAGACCACGGAAGTCGCGAATACGAGGAATTGCAACTGCGATCAAACGATCGAGGAATTCCCACATGCGATCTCCACGTAGCGTCACTTTGCAACCGATTGCTTGGTTCTCACGAAGTTTGAACGATGCAATTGACGTGCGTGACTTGGTGACGATTGGCTTTTGACCAGAGATTGCAGTGAGGTCGGCAACTGCTCCGTCAATGAGTGACGACTGTTGAGTTGCGCGGCCAACACCCATGTTGATCACGATCTTTTCGAAGGTTGGCACTTGCATGACATTTTTTACGCCGAGTTGCTGAATGAGTTCGGCGCGCACAACGTCGTTGTAGTGCGACTTCAAGCGTGGTTGGTATGCGACTGCAGCAGTCATCAGATTTCATCTCCGGTGCTCTTGGCAACGCGCACCTTGGTGCCGTCGGCCTTGATCTTGTAACCAACGCGAGTTGGCTTTCCCTTGTGCACCAACATGACATTTGAAGCATCGACAGGCATGTCCTTATCAATGATTCCGCCGGTGTTGGCTGTTTGTCCGCGGGCAGCAGTGTGGCGTTTCGCGGTGTTCACACCAGCGACTTTCACTTTGTTGCTCTTCGGACTTACTTCTGTAATTTCGCCCGTCTTGCCCTTGTCTTTTCCGGCAATAACGATGACGGTGTCACCCTTTTTCAACTTCATGGTTACAACACCTCCGGTGCAAGCGAAATGATTCGCATGAACTTCTTGTCACGGAGCTCACGACCAACTGGTCCGAAAATACGGGTTCCGCGTGGGGTGAGATCGTCCTTAATCAGTACTGCTGCGTTTTCGTCGAAGCGGATATAGCTGCCGTCTGGACGACGCTTTTCCTTCTTCACACGAACTACTACGCAACGAACAACTTCGCCCTTCTTAACTCCGGCGCCAGGAATTGCGTCCTTAACCGTGCCAATGAAGACGTCACCAATTGATGCATAACGACGGCGTGTTCCACCAAGAACCTTGATGCACAGCACTTCTTTTGCGCCACTGTTGTCAGCAACGCGAAGACGGGACTCTTGCTGGATCATTTTGCACGCTCCAATACTTCAACGAGGCGCCAACGCTTTTGCTTTGACATTGGGCGAGTTTCCATTACGCGAACGCGGTCACCGATTTGTGCATCGTTGGCCTCGTCGTGTGCGTACAACTTCTTGGTGCGCTGAACGAACTTCGAGTAACGCGGGTGGCGTACTCGCTCAACGATTGAAATAACAATCGTCTTGTTCATCTTGTTTGACACCACGATGCCTTCGCGCACCTTACGGGCGTTACGAAGAGCTTCGTCTGTTGTTGCAGATGTGGTTGTTGATTCGGTCATGACTTACTCACTTCCCTGCTGATTCAGCAGCAGCGATTTCCTGCTGACGAATGAGAGTATTGATACGTGCAATTTGCTTCTTCACTGCGCCCAACTCGGCTGTGTTGTCGAGTTGACCCGTCGCATGACGGAAACGCAGGTTGAGAGCTTCTTGCTTTGACTTGCGGAGTTCGTCCACCAAAGTGGCGAGATCCATGTCGCGGAGATCGGCTAGTTCACGTGCCATGTCAGATTGCCTCCTCGCGGCTTACGACGCGGGCCTTGATTGGCAACTTTTGCACTGCGCGATCAAGTGCTTGGTGCGCAGTTGCTGCGTTTGGGTACGACAGTTCAAACATGATGCGACCTGGCTTAACCACGGCAACCCACAATTCGGGGTTTCCTTTTCCGGAACCCATGCGAGTTTCGGCTGGCTTCTTGGTCACTGACTTGTCAGGGAAAATGTTGATCCATACTTTTCCACCACGCTTGATGTGACGGGTCATGGCAATACGCGCCGCTTCAATTTGGCGCGCGGTGATCCAGCCTGGTTCAAGTGCCTGAATGCCGTACTCACCGAAAGCGAGTTCGTTTCCACCCTTTGACACACCAGTCATACGACCACGGTGATGCTTACGGTGTTTTACTTTGCGAGGTGACAACATGATTTACTCCCGACCAAACTTCGGTGTCTCGTGGGTGTCCACGATTCGACGTTGGATGTCTTCTTCTTCCGCCAACAAGCGCTCGAACTCTGGATCGGCTTCCTTCACCAGTGGAACGATTTCGGTGTCAGCAATGTCAGCAATTCGTGGACCTGCTGAAGTGACAACCTTCAACGTGGCATCTGAATGTCCTGACGTTTGACCAACAGCCATTGCTGCTTCACGAGCAATGCGATCGTCATTTGGGCTCTTGTACGGAAGGATTTCGCCCTTGTACAACCACACCTTTACGCCGATGCGGCCTGCTGAAGTTGCTGCTTCACGGAATCCGTAGTCGATGTCTGCACGCAATGTGTGCAATGGAACACGACCTTCGCGGTACCACTCGGTGCGGCACATTTCTGCTCCACCAAGACGACCTGAACACTGAATTCGAATTCCTTCTGCGCCGTACTTCTGTGCGTTCTGCACAGCACGCTTCATAGCGCGACGGAAAGCAATACGGTTCAACAACTGGTCAGCAACACCCTGTGCCACAAGAGCGGCATCGAGTTCAGCTTGCTTGATTTCGGTGATGTTCAACTGCACTTTGTTGTTACCGGTCATCGCGGTAAGACCTGCGCGTAGTTCATCTGCCTTCTGACCCTTACGACCAATCACGATGCCCGGACGAGCAGTGTGAATATCGATGCGGAGCTTGTCGCGTGTGCGCTCAATTTCAATGCGGCTTACTGCTGCATCGGCGAGCTGCACCGTGAGATAGTCGCGGATCTTCCAGTCCTCGGTGAGGTAATGACGGTATTCCTTCTGGCTGAACCAACGACTCTTCCAGTCGGTGGTGATTCCCAGGCGGAAACCGTATGGATTAATTTTCTGGCCCATCAGTTCTCCTCACCAGATTCGTTGGTGCTGTCAGTTGAGTCTTGTGAATTGTCTGCATCGGGCTTCGCTGCGCGTGCACGACTAGCTGCAACACGTGCTGAACGGCTGACCACCTTGGTGCCACCCTTTGCCTCGGCGCTTTGTTCACGAATGGCCAACATTTTGTCGGTCATGGTGTCGACCACGATGGTGATATGTGAAGTGCGCTTCAAGATTTGAGCAGCACGACCCTTTGCACGTGGACGGAAACGCTTCAATGTCGGACCTTCATCTGCAAAGCAAGCTTTGACGTACAAGTCTTCTGCAACTTTTGAATCATTGTTTACTGCGTTGGCTACAGCCGATGCGAGCAACTTGCGAATGTCGTGTGCCGAGTCGCGCTGGATGAGCGACAGCAAACTGTCGGCTTCCTGCACTTGAAGACCACGAACGTGGTTCAGTACAACACGAATCTTTGAAGCCGACATGCGGACATTCATTGCCTTCGCGCGAGTACCGCTAGATACGCCAACCTTGTTGGTTGCTTCGTTGAGTTTTGGACCGGTCATGGCTTACTTCTGCCCTGCTGCAGCTTTTTCTTGTGCTGCGTGGAACCTAAAGGTGCGAGTTGGTGAGAACTCGCCCAGCTTGTGTCCAACCATTGACTCGCTGACGTAAACAGGTACGTGCTTGCGGCCGTCATGGACAGCAAAGGTGTGACCAATCATGTCTGGAATGATCGTGCTGCGACGTGACCAGGTCTTGATGACCTTGCGCTCGCCGCTTTCGTTCATAGCATCCAGTTTCTTGAGCAAGTGCTCATCAACGAATGCGCCTTTTTTCAAACTACGAGTCATGTGTTATGCCCGGCCCTTTCCTGAACGACGACGGCGAACGATGAGTTGTTGTGATGACTTGTTCTTGTTACGGGTACGACGCTCTGGTTTACCCCAAGGTGAAACTGGATGGCGTCCACCGGATGTCTTACCTTCACCACCACCGTGTGGGTGGTCGACAGGGTTCATAACAACACCGCGTGATTGTGGGCGAACACCCTTCCAACGGTTACGTCCGGCTTTACCAATCTTGATGAGTTCGTGCTCTGCGTTACCGACTTCACCGATAGTTGCACGGCAGTCGATTGGAACGCGACGCATTTCAGAACTTGGCATACGCAATGTTGCGAAGTCGCCTTCTTTTGCAACGAGCTGCACAGCCATTCCTGCTGAACGACCAACTTTGCCACCCTGACCCGGGCGCAATTCAATGTTGTGAACGACGGTACCTACAGGCAAGTAACGAAGTGGCAACGCATTGCCAACTTTGATGTCTGCCTTTGGTCCGCTCTGAACACGCATGCCAACTTCAAGACCCTTAGGAGCAAGGATGTATGCCTTTGATCCGTCGGCGTAATGCAAGAGCGCGATGCGGCACGTGCGGTTTGGATCGTATTCAATTGCTGCAACCTTGGCTTCGTACTGGTCATAGTTGCGCTTGAAATCGATGATGCGGTACTGCTGCTTGTGTCCACCACCTTGGTGACGCGAAGTTACGCGACCATAGACGTTGCGACCACCAGCAGAGGTCTTCTTTGCAAGCAACGTCTTTTCAGGCGTGCTCTTGGTGATGTCAGCGAAGTCGGACACCGTTTGAAAACGGCGACCGGCACTCGTTGGTTTACGTTTGCGAATTCCCATATTTCGTCTCTTTCAGCTCGCTCTAGTTCTCGAACAACGGGATTTCATTTCCCGCTTCAAGAGTGACGATGGCCCGTTTGGTGTTTGGACGCTGACCAAAGCGGTTGGTTCCGCGAGTCTGGCGCATCTTGCCACGACGGTTGAGAGTGTTCACGCGACGAACCTTGACGTTCCAAATGGCTTCGACTGCGTCACTAATTTCTGGCTTGCTGGAGTCTGGGTGTACTTCAAATGTGTACGTTCCCTTGTCCATCAATGAGTAGCTCTTCTCCGAAATGATCGGGCGAAGGATGATGTCGCGTGGATCTTTCACTTTGCGGCCTCCTTGACCTTCGGCAAGCTTGCTGTTGTAAACACAAGCCAGTCGTTGCAGAGAATGTCGTAGGCGTTGAGTTCTGGGGTGATTACCACCTGAACATTGCTCAAGTTGCGGAATGACTTGCTGGCGACCTCATCATCGCGATCTACAACGATCATGATCTTGCCGTCGAGACCAAGTGAGTTCAACAACAACGTTGCATCCTTGGTGCTCGGCTTGTCGAAACTAAACTTGTCAACAACAACTACCTTGCCTTCAAGCGCACGATCAGACAATGCTGAACGAAGTGCCAAAGCAATCATTTTCTTTGGTGTGCGTTGTGTGTATTTGCGTGGCTTTGGTCCGAGTGCAACAGCACCACCACTGAAGTGCGGTGCACGAATTGAACCTTGACGAGCGCCACCAGTTCCTTTTTGGCCGAATGGCTTCTTGCCACCACCGCGAACTTCGGAGCGTGTCTTCGTGCTCTGTGTACCTGAACGACGGTGTGCCAACTGTGCAGTAACCACTTGGTGCATTACTGGAATGTTTGGCTCGATGCCGAAAAACTCTGCTGGCAAAGTTGCCGAGCCAGTTTTTTCTGCTGCCGCTTTAGGAGCTGCTTTCTTCGCAGCTTTCTTTACTGGTTTTGCAGTTGCCATCGCGTTACTTTCCCTTCACCGCGTTACGCACGATTACGACGCCACCGTTTGGACCAGGAACTGAACCCTTCACCAACAGCAGACCGCGCTCGAGATCGGCTTGTACAACTTCAAGATTCAAGGTGGTCGTTTGTGCGTGACCCATGTGGCCAGCCATGCGCAAGCCCTTGAATACACGACCAGGAAATGAGCATGAACCGATAGAACCTGGCGCACGGTGGTGCTTGTGGTTACCGTGACTTGCTCCTTGACCAGCAAAGTTGTGGCGCTTCATTCCACCTGCGAAACCCTTACCACGACTTACCGCAGTGACGTCAACGCGCTCGCCTGCAGCAAGTGTGTCCACAGTGATTTCTTGTCCAACGGTGAAGCCATCAACTGACTCGAGACGAAGCTCGACGAGTCGACGGCCTGCAGCAACGCTGGCCTTTGCGAAGTGACCAGACTCGGCCTTGGTTAGTTTCTTCGGATCCTTTTGACCGTAAGTGACTTGCAAGGCTGCATAGCCGTCACGCTCACCGGTCTTAACTTGGACCACACGGGCTGGTTCAACACGCAGCACAGTTACGGGAATGATGCGCTGGTCATCTCCCCAAATCTGTGTCATGCCGACCTTCTCGCCGACGATTGCTTTTTGTGCCATAACGGCGACCCTTTTCTCGTTCGTGTAGTTCGATGTGTCTGTACTTGTTCATTTTTTGCAATGTTTAAACATCGCCGTTCACGCAAATGCTCCGCTCGGCAAAAGCCGGCGGAGCACCGAAAACAGTGGTGCTGCAATGTCCCCCTTGCGGGGCTCTTGCAGACGTCGATTGTGACGCCTCAAACTTTGGCGATGTTTCCAACTGGATGTCGGACATGTCGCTAATGCGGAGTTGAAACTCTATCGGCGCAAATTCAGGCTTCCCAACGCCCAAAACAAGGGTTTCGGCCAGGCCGAACGGGGCGAATTAGTCGCCGGTTCGGGCCACCAATTTGGCCTTCACGGTGATCCGTTTGCCGTCCCGAAGCAGCTCAATTTCGACGGTTTGACCGGGGCTGGCATCGCGAATTGCGGCCACCAGACCCGCCTGTCCGTCAATTGGCTCTCCATCAACAGACAGCACAATGTCGCTTTCTCTAATGCCAGCAAGGCTTGCAGGGGAATTTGGCTGGACGCTAGAGATAATTGCCCCCTGGCCGCCGTCTGTCCGCTCGGCCAGACCTACCCCCAAAAAACCCTCTTGACGAGCCTGGCCGCCTGCCTGGCTGCGAAGTTGCTCGAGGACAGGCACGATTTCGTCCACCGCGATGGAAAAGCCCACATTGTTGGCGGCCGAATTGGCGTCGCTCCGAGCCACGGCCGTATTGATGCCAACAACTTCGCCTCGGAAATTCACCAGTGGTCCACCTGAGTTACCCGAGGAAATCGCAGCATCCGTTTGAATAAGACCATTCAAGGCCCCTGACTCGGTGATGATCGTTCGCTTCAGTGCAGAAATTATTCCCGAAGTTACCGTTGGTCCGCCATCAAGATCGAGCGCGTAGCCAATGGCAATTACTCCATCACCAATACGAATGGTTCCTGGTTGCGCAAATGTTGCTGGCTTCAAATCTGTTGCTTCAATCTTCAACAATGCAAGATCGTTACCGGGATCAGACGCCAATACTTTGGCTAGACGTGGTTCAGTTTCACCAGCAAAACGAACTTTAACTTCGGTTGCATCGGCAACCACGTGCGCGTTGGTCAAGATCTCTCCATCGGCAGTGAGCACCACTCCGGTACCCGTGCCCTCACCCGTTGTCATTCCATCATCAATTGAACTTGAAATGGTGACAACACTGTCGGCCATTGCGTTAGCAACCTGCGCAATAACAGTGTCGCCCACACTTTCATCATCTGGACTTACTTGGCTCGTGACGAGAGGAGAGTTTGATGATTGAATTGAAGAACTTGAACCAAAAGACAGATCCCAATTGTCTGCGACTTCATTTCCAACAAGTCCACCAACAAAACCAACTACCAAGGTCAACAGCACGCCAATTGTGCGACGTGGTGATTTATTTGACGCACCCTGGGCAGGTGGAGCCGGTGGTGGGGGCAGCGGTGAACTGAATTCGTTTTCTTCAGGGGACGGGGTCATCCAACTAGTCATGACTTTGTTCTATCGCAAAATCAGCAAAGTAAGCCATCAGAAACATGCATTCTTTACCAATTCTTGAAATCGCTCGTTCCGCTTGCCATAAGCCGCTAAGTTCGCCCATGTGCAAGCACCGCAATCTTCGATCAAAATTCGTCGCGCCACAGTTGCTGATGCTGCCTCAATTGTAGAAATTTACAACCACGAGGTTCAATTTGAGACCTCAACCTTTGACCTTGTGCCCCGCACGCTCGATGCACAGCAAGCATGGATCAGCGCTCGCAGTGGTGCATTTTCTGCAATCGTTGCAATTGATGAAACTGACACAGTTGTTGGGTTCGGTGCTCTAAGCGAATACCGAGATCGTGCTGCATATAAAACCTCGGTAGAAAACTCGGTCTACGTAAAGAGAGATCTTGCGCGCTCAGGAATTGGTCGCTTGATTCTGACCAACTTGTTGCAGCAAGCTGCCGACTCTGGTTTTCATTCGGTGATGGCGCGAATCGAAGCGTCAAGCACTGCATCACGTGGACTGCACGAAGCGTGCGGCTTTACGTTGGTGGGAATTGAGCGTGAAATCGGTCGCAAGTTTGGTCGTTGGCTTGACGTGGCAATAATGCAATGCCTCTTACATGAACAACCCGGTATCTAAGGACTACCCCAGTAAATCGTTAGTGATTGGTTCACCAACTGCAATATCACGTTTTACTTTCATGCCCGAAATGCGCGAGAAATCATCTGGCGATAATCCACCTGCGGGTCGTACCGAGCGAACATTGAGTTCGGTGATCTGATCGCCAGCTTTGATTGCAGTCACTGCTCGCAGTGAACGACGAAATTTCAAACTGTTTACTTCAGATGCAGACGGGCCAAAGCGTGCGGTGCCTAATGCACTTGAAGCCTCTCGAATGTCGCGAATCATTGCAGCAAACTCGTGTGGCTCTAAAGAAAACGCTCCATCTGGGCCACCATCGCTTCGGCGCATAGTGATGTGCTTTTCAATAATGGTTGCACCAAGTGCGACGGCACTAATTGCAGTTACCGACGTCATGGTGTGATCTGAAAGTCCAACAGGAATTCCCCACTTTGCGATCATGGTCGGAATTGCAGCCAGATCCATTTCCGAACTATTTGCGGGGTAGGTGGAGTTGCAACGAAGCACTGAAACTTGCGGCGCACCTGCACCTTGCGCCGCTTTAACCGCAGCATCAATTTCATCCAACGTCGACATACCTGTCGACATAATCATTGGCTTGCCCTTTGATGCAACATAACGAATGAGTGGAAGGTCAACTAGTTCGAACGATGCAATTTTGTAGGTCGCAATGTTGAACTTCTCAAGAAAATCAACAGCAGTGTTATCAAACGGGCTCGATAGCCAATCGATGCCAAGTTTGTTTGCTTCGGCAACCAAGTCACCGGTCCATTCCCAAGGAGTCATCGCTTCGGCATACAAGTCTGCAAGCTGACGACCGTCCCACAGTGTTCCGCCACTTACGCGGAAGTCGGGGTGATCGGAGCGCACCGTAATGGTCTCTGCCGTGTAGTGCTGAAACTTCACCGCATCGGCACCGGCTTCGTGAGCGGCATGAATAACTTCAAGTGCCCGAGTTTTGCTACCTCCATGATTGGCAGATAGCTCGGCAATGACATACACAGGTTTACCCATTAATGCTCACCCCCTTTTCGCTCAGCTTCTGCAGAACACGTGATTCAGACATATTCCACGACTCACGTGTTAGTTCAAGTGTAACTACCGACAACATTTCATCACCGCGCTTCACGGCATCGATCTGTAAGCCTGTGCGCACATAGCCAACGCTTTCGTATAGTCCAATTGCATTTTCGTTCTGTGCAACGGCTTCGCATTTCACAACATCTACGACCAACTCATTGAATGCGTAACGGAACGAGAGCGCGCACGCGGCCTGCGCAACGCCTTTGCCACGTGCATTCATATCTGCCAAATACATTCCCCACTCACATGAACTTCCTTGGCTGGAAACGCCTGTAAGAAAAACTGAACCTACTGCGACACCATCTGCAACGATTTTCCAATACACCTTGGACGCATCAGCGAGCATGGCGTCAAACCACGAATTGTGCTCTTCTTCGCCTATCTGATGGTTTGTGTACATCCACTTCGAAACGGACGGGTCGTTTCTCCACTCGCGAAGTGACAATTTATCGGCAGGCGAAATTCGAACAAGTCCCACAATCACGCGATTGCTCCGAGTTCACGCGCCACCATGCTTGCGCCATGAGCAACACCCGTGCTTAGGGCTGCACCGCGCATGGCAGAAGTTCCGCTCAAAATGCATGATTGCACTTCGTTCAACACAGCGTCAATGTTGAACCGAACACGGCAGTCAACGACACGTGTGAATCCAAGTTTCTTTGCTGCATTTGCTGATGCAAACTGATTATCAGCAACAACTAAGCCAATTGATGGTGTACCCACTGCACATGCTTCCCACAACGACGAGCCTGCTGCAAGCACGGCAACATGGGCACTCGCCAAACTCGAAACGTAATCCTGCTGTTCAATCAGAGTTACATTCCCCAACTGATCTGCCAACTTTTGGATGTGTACTCGCTGAGTGTTGGTGTGGCCAACTGCAACGCGGATCTGCAAACCAGTTTCAGCCAATGCCTCAACAATTGGTGCCGTAAGTCCAAGGAAGTCGGCACCACCCATTGCAACGAACACTTCACCTTCGCGAGACGACAAGTTCATTGCGGCGACTTCACGAACTTCTTTGCGCACCATCGCATATTGCAAACCAAGCAAAAGTTTTGGGTTGCCTTGAAGTTGTGCATACATCGATGCAGATGCATGCGGATTTTGATTAATCACAGCACTCGGCGTCTGGGCATTCGTTTCTGCATTGTCATCAACTACAGCAAAAGGTGTGCTACTGGCTTCAAGCACTGCAAAAAACTCGCGGGAAAACTCGTAGCCGTCAACTACAACGATATTGGCATTGCGCTGAAGCACGAATTGAGCGTCTTCACTAGACCGGGGAGCACACGCAAGCTCAACCAATTCAACGCCACATGATGTGGCGAGCGACTGAAGACTTGGCGCGAGCTCGAAAGAAACGAGCTCGACGCCAAAACCTTCGTCGAGTAACGCCTCACCAAGCGAAAGTGATCGCATGACATGTCCAACCCCGATAGAGCTGGACGCATCTGCCCGCAGCACTGCAACCTTTCGGTTAACCATGTACTACGCACCCTAATTGAAGGGCGTTTATCGCCTGTGAAGAACTGAAATTAACTGTTCTGCAGCTTGATTTCGATGTCAACGCCAGCAGGCAGTTCAATGCGCTGGAGGCTGTCAATGGTCTTCGCGTTTGGTTCCACGATGTCGATGAGACGCTTGTGAATGCGCATTTCGAAATGCTCACGTGAGTCTTTGTCGACGTGTGGTCCACGGATCACCGTGTAACGGTGGTTGTCCGTAGGCAACGGAATTGGACCGCGCACTGTCGCGTTGGTTCGAGCAACAGTCTCGACGATCTTCTTTGAAGACTCATCGATGATCTGATGATCGAATGCCTTGAGACGGATGCGGATGCTTGATGACATGAAGTTCAGCCAGTCAGTTCGTTATTTGAGGATCTTGACTACGCGACCTGCACCAACGGTACGGCCACCTTCACGGATTGCGAAACGAAGACCTTCGTCCATGGCGATTGGCTTGCCCAATTCCACGGTCATCATCACGTTGTCACCAGGCATCACCATTTCGGTGCCCTTTGGCAACTCAACGGTTCCGGTTACGTCTGTGGTGCGGAAGAAGAACTGTGGACGGTAGTTGTTGAAGAATGGCTTGTGACGGCCGCCTTCTTCCTTCGTCAACACGTACACCTGACCTTCGAAGTTGGTGTGAGGTGTGATTGAACCTGGAGCACAAAGCACCTGTCCACGCTCAACGTCTTCCTTCTTGGTTCCGCGAAGAAGTGCACCAATGTTGTCGCCTGCTTGACCTTCATCGAGCAACTTGCGGAACATTTCAACACCTGTGCAAGTGGTCTTCTGTGTGTCACGGAGACCAACGATTTCGATGTCGTCACCAGTGTGAACCTTGCCCTGCTCTACCTTGCCGGTTACTACAGTTCCACGACCAGTGATCGTGAACACGTCTTCAATTGGCATGAGGAATGGCTTGTCGAGTTCGCGCTTTGGCTCTGGGATTGAGTCGTCACATGCGCGGATCAAGTTCATGACCTGCTCTTGTGCTTCTGCATCACCTTGGAGTGCCTTCAACGCTGACACGCGAACTACCGGAGCAGTGTCACCAGGGAACTCGTATGAGTTGAGCAAGTCACGAACTTCAATTTCAACGAGTTCGAGGAGCTCTTCGTCTTCCACCATGTCTGCCTTGTTCAAGGCAACAACGATGTATGGAACGCCAACTTGGCGTGCGAGCAACACGTGCTCACGAGTCTGTGGCATTGGGCCGTCAGTTGCAGCAACCACGAGGATTGCGCCGTCAACCTGAGCAGCACCAGTGATCATGTTCTTGATGTAGTCAGCGTGACCTGGCATGTCAACGTGTGCGTAGTGGCGCTTCTCTGACTCGTATTCAATGTGCGCGATCGAGATCGTGATACCACGAGCCTTCTCTTCTGGCGCCTTGTCGATCTGATCAAAAGCGGTTACTTCAGCCAAACCCTTGGTTGCCAAAGTGGCAGAGATGGCTGCAGTCAACGTGGTTTTACCGTGGTCAATGTGACCCATGGTTCCAATGTTGACGTGTGGCTTGTTGCGCTCGAATTTTGCCTTTGACATTGCTACTCCTTGTGTTCTTTTCTCTGAATTTGTTCTTTGGTTATGTAAATCGTGATGCTCGTGTTAGCTATTCGCCGCGCACGCGCTTGATAATTTCTTCTGAAACAACCGCCGGCACCTGCTGATAGCTGTGAAATTGCATCGTGTAGGTTGCCCGACCCTGTGTGCGCGAACGCAGGTCTGTACTGTATCCGAACATTTCCGAAAGCGGAACCTGCGCCTTAATGTTCTGCGCGTTGCCATTGGCTTCCATGCCCTCAATACGGCCACGGCGGCTGGACAAGTCGCCCATTACGTCGCCCATGTAGTCATCTGGGGTCACTACCTCAACAGCCATGATTGGCTCGAGGATGATTGGGCCTGCAGCCTGGGCTGCCTTGCGGAACGCCATTTGACCGGCAATTTTGAATGCCATTTCGCTGGAGTCAACGTCGTGGTATTGACCGTCAACAAGCGACACTTTCACGTCCACTGTTGGGTATCCAGCAAGCACGCCGTTATCGAGCGCTGACTGAATTCCTTGGTTGGTTGGCTGAATGTATTCGCGAGGAATACGTCCACCAGTGATTTCGTCTTCGAACACATAGCCACCGCCGACGCCGCTTGGCTCGACAGTGATCTTGACAACTGCGAACTGACCCGAACCACCCGACTGCTTGATGTGTCGGTATTCCACCGACTCCACCTTCTTGGTGATGGTTTCGCGGTACGCAACTTGTGGCTTACCAACAGTTGCATCCACGCCGAATTCGCGCTGCATGCGGTCTACGAGAACTTCAAGGTGCAATTCACCCATTCCCGAAATAACAGTTTGAGCTGTTTCTTCGTCAGTGCGAACACGGAAGGTTGGGTCTTCGTCTGACAATGACTTGAGCGCTTTGCCCAACTTGTCTTGGTCGGCCTTTGTCTTTGGCTCGATCGCAACGTGAATAACAGGCTCTGGGAACTCCATTCGCTCCAAGATGATCGCGTTGCTGCGATCACACAAGGTGTCACCAGTGGTGACTTCCTTGAAACCAAGTCCGGCAACAATGTCACCCGCATAAGCGGTGTCGATGTCTTCGCGTTGGTTTGCGTGCATCAAGAGCAAACGACCAATGCGCTCACGCTTTTCTTTGGTGGAGTTGTAGCACTCTTCACCTTTTGAGATTTTTCCTGAGTACACACGGAAGTAGGTAAGGCGACCGAATGGGTCAGCAACGATTTTGAATGCAAGTGCCGAGAATGGCGCTGCGTCGTCTGGCTTACGAGTTAAAACTTCATCGCTGTCTGGCTTGAGGCCTTCGGTGTCTGGAATATCGAGAGGGCTTGGCATGTAATCAACAACGGCGTCGAGCATTTGTTGCACGCCCTTGTTCTTGAATGCTGAACCACACAAGATTGGAACGAATGAGAATGCAAGAGTTCCCTTACGAATACCTGCACGCAATTCGGCTTCGCCGAGGTCGCCCTCTTCAAGGTATTTCTCCATGAGTACTTCGTCTTCGCTAGCAACAATGTCAAGCAATTCAGCACGGTATTGCTTTGCCTTCTCAAGGTACTCGGCAGGAATGTCTACGTCTGAATACTTCGAATCTTTTTCGTCACCGTCCCAGACCACTGCCTTCATCTTCACGATGTCGATGAGGCCCTTGAACTCAGCTTCGCCACCATAAGGAAGTTGCAAAACGGCAGGAACTGCTTGCAAACGATCCTTAATCATGTCGAGGGTGCGATAGAAGTTTGCACCAGTGCGGTCCATTTTGTTGATGAAGCACATACGAGGAACTTTGTACTTGTTTGCCTGGCGCCACACAGTTTCGGTCTGTGGCTCCACACCAGCAACTGAGTCAAACACTGCAACTGCACCGTCTAGTACGCGCAATGAGCGCTCTACTTCAACCGTGAAGTCCACGTGACCAGGTGTGTCAATGATATTGATGCGATGATCGCGCCAGAACGCTGTGGTTGCCGCCGAGGTGATGGTGATTCCACGCTCCTGCTCCTGAATCATGTGGTCCATCACGGCTCCACCTTCGTGAACTTCACCGATCTTGTATGTCTTTCCGGTGTAGTACAAAATGCGCTCTGTCGTTGTTGTTTTACCAGCATCGATGTGGGCCATGATGCCGATATTGCGGTACATGTTCAATGGAAAATCACGTGACATGGGGGTTCTTCCTCAGACTTCGGGCTGACTACCAGCGGTAGTGAGCAAACGCCTTGTTCGACTCGGCCATTTTTTGCATGTCGTCACGCTTCTTCATTGATGCGCCCAAACCATTTGATGCATCAAGCAATTCTGCGGACAGGCACTCAGCCATTGTCTTTTCACGACGAGCGCGTGCATTGTCTACCAACCAACGAATGGCAAGCGTTGTTGCGCGGCGTGGTCGAACTTCTACTGGAACTTGGTACGTAGCACCACCAACGCGACGGCTACGAACTTCTAGTGGTGGCTTCACGTTGTCAATCGCGCGCTTCACAGTTGACAATGGCTCGCTACCAGTCTTAATTTCGATTGCCTTCATCGCTTCGTACACGATTGATTCAGCAGTGCTCTTCTTGCCGTGCAACATCACTTTGTTGACAACCTGAGTAATGAGCAATGAACGATAAACCGGATCTGGAATCATCTCGCGGCGAGTTGCTGGACCTTTACGTGACATGTGATGTACCTATTTCTTCTTTGCGCCGTAACGGCTACGGGCTTGCTTACGATCTTTAACACCAGCTGCATCAAGTGCGCCGCGAATAACTTTGTAGCGAACACCTGGTAAGTCACGCACACGACCACCGCGAACCAACACGATGGAGTGCTCTTGCAAGTTGTGTCCTTCGCCTGGAATGTAGGCAGTGATTTCAACTCCGCTGGTCAAACGAACACGCGCTACCTTACGCAAAGCCGAGTTTGGCTTCTTAGGCGTTGTGGTAAATACGCGTGTGCATACTCCACGTCGCTGTGGTGATCCCTTGAGCGCCGGGGTCTTGGTTTTTGTCGACTTGGTGCTACGACCTTGTCGAATCAGCTGCTGAATTGTGGGCACGCGTTTACCTTTACTGTTGCTTTCGTACTTGTGGAATCAAGCGCACTGGACAAGCCAAAGCGCGAGACAACGGACTGAAAATCCTACGGTTGCAGGTCGCCATACGGCAACCTGCAAACCGCTAGACCGTGCGCCCCTTTCAGGGTGCGAATTATTGAGCCTGTTCGGCAGATCCTTGTGAATCCTCGGAAATATAGGTTCCGTGGAGACCTGCCAAGAATGCTGCTGGATCTTCTTCATCATCGCTCGAGTAGTAGGCCATTGGAACATAGTCCGGGGCACTTACATCGAACATGTTGTAGCGGTCCATACCGGAGCCAGCCGGGATCAACTTACCGATGATGATGTTTTCCTTCAGACCGACCAAGTTGTCACCCTTACCGTCAATTGCGGCTTCGGTGAGAACGCGGGTGGTCTCTTGGAACGATGCTGCAGACAGCCACGACTCGGTTGCCAGCGATGCCTTGGTGATACCCATGAGTTCTGGGCGGCCTTCGGCTGGACGCTTGCCCTGTTCAACCATTGCACGGTTGGTGTCACGGAACACCTTTGCATCGGCTCGCTCGCCTGGCAAGAAGTGAGTATCGCCAGGTTCTTGAACGCCTACGCGACGGGTCATCTGACGAACAATCAATTCAATGTGCTTGTCGTGGATCGATACACCTTGGTCGCGATACACCTTCTGTACTTCTTCTACTAGGTACACCTGTGTTTCGCGTGGTCCCTTGATCTCCATCAGTTCTTTTGGATCAAGTGGGCCTTCGGTGACACGATCGCCAGCGGTGATGTCTTGTCCATCTTTAACGATTGGACGGCTACCAGTTGGCAAGATGATTTCGTGTTCAACACCTTGGTCGTCGATGACATGGATTGGAATTCCCTTGCCTTCGTCTTCAAGAATGCGTACAACACCAGTTGCGCGAGCCAAACGTGCTGAACCGCGTGGGTTACGCGCTTCAAAGAGTTCAACAACGCGGGGCAAACCGCCTGCGATGTCTTTTCCTGCAACACCACCAGTGTGGAAAGTACGCATGGTGAGCTGGGTTCCCGGTTCACCAATTGATTGCGCTGCGATTACACCAACTGCTTCGCCCAACTCAATGGACTGACCAGTTGCGAGTGAGCGTCCGTAACAGAACTTGCACACACCAACTTCGGCATCGCAGGTAAGTACTGAACGAACACGTACGCGGTTGACCTTTGCGTCGTCGCGAAGTGCGTCGACATCATCGTCACCCAAAATGGTGTTCTTCGGCAGTACGCGACCATCGCTGAGTTCAACTTCGTTCAACAATGCACGACCGAACAACTTGGTTTCCAAGTATGCGCGAGTGTTTGCAGTGTCTTTCTGAACGTTGTCTACCCACACGCCAAGTGTGGTTCCGCAATCGTCTTCACGAACAATGAGTTCCTGTGCAACGTCGTGCAAACGACGTGTGAGGTAACCCGAGTCGGCGGTACGTAGAGCGGTGTCCACGAGGCCCTTACGAGCACCTGGAGTAGCAATGAAGTATTCAAGTGTTTCCAAGCCTTCACGGAAGTTGCTCTTAATCGGACGAGGAATCATGTCACCACGAGGGTTAGCCACGAGTCCGCGCATACCTGCGATCTGACGCATCTGAGTCATGTTTCCACGAGCACCAGAGCCGATCATCATGTCGACTGGGTTGTACTTCAAAGCCTTGAACTCAGTTTCCATTGCCTTTTGAACGTCTGCTGTTGCATCTGTCCAAATGCGAACTTCTTGCTGACGGCGCTCGCCGTCAGTGATGATTCCGCGACGGAACTGCTGCTCCACCTTCTCGGCTTGCTTTTCGTAGTCATCCAAGATGGCACGCTTTGCCTTTGGAGTCTTTACGTCATCAACTGAAACGGTAAGACCAGACTGCGTTGCATAGCGGTAGCACAAGTCTTTAATGCCATCGAGTGCCAAAGCAATTTCGGACTTAGTGAAGTGATCGCTCAAACGCTCCACGATCACACCAAATTCGCGCTTGCGAAGTGTGTCGTTGATGTGTCCAAACTTCTTCACGAAGCCGGCTGGCAAACGCTCTTCAAACAACAAACGACCCGGTGTGGTGTCCACGTAGATCTGCTTGCCGTTTTCGTCGCGCTCAGCGATTTTGATCTTGGCGTGAAGAGCAACGTCACCACTGTCAAGTGCACGAACTACTTCGTACAACTGGCGGTAAACGTGGCCTTCGCCCTTTGCTCCATCGCGCTGATCGGTGAGGTAATACCCGCCAATCACCAAGTCCTGCTGTGGAGTCACGATTGGGCGACCTGAAGCTGGCGACAAAATGTTGTTTGCACTCAGCATGAGCACACGTGCTTCTGCTTGTGCTTCAACCGACAACGGCAAGTGAACTGCCATCTGGTCACCATCGAAGTCAGCGTTAAATGCTGTACATACGAGTGGGTGCAACTGAATTGCCTTGCCCTCTACAAGCAATGGTTCGAATGCCTGAATACCCAAACGGTGCAATGTAGGAGCACGGTTCAACAGAACTGGGTGTTCCTTAATGACATCTTCAAGCACGTCCCACACCTGTGGCCTACGACGCTCAACCATGCGCTTTGCACTCTTAATATTTTGTGCAAGCTGCTGATCGACCAAACGCTTCATCACGAATGGCTTGAACAATTCGAGTGCCATCAACTTTGGCAGACCGCATTGCTGCAGGCGCAATGTTGGACCGGCAACGATTACTGAACGACCCGAGTAGTCAACGCGCTTTCCGAGCAAGTTCTGACGGAAGCGACCTTGCTTACCCTTCAACATGTCAGACAACGACTTGAGCGGACGGTTACCAGGACCAGTTACCGGACGACCACGACGACCATTGTCGAACAAGGCATCTGATGCTTCTTGCAACATGCGCTTTTCGTTGTTGACGATGATTTCTGGTGCACCAAGATCGAGCAAGCGACGCAAACGGTTGTTGCGGTTGATTACGCGACGGTACAAGTCGTTCAAGTCTGAAGTGGCAAAGCGACCACCATCAAGCTGCACCATTGGGCGCAGGTCTGGAGGAATAACAGGAATAACGTCGAGGACCATTGCCTTCGGGTTATTTACCAAACGACCAGCATCATCACGACGGTTGAACGAAGCAATGATCTTCAGGCGCTTGATTGCCTTCTGCTTACGCTGCGTGCTGAGCACCTTGCCGTTGTAGCCATTCATGATGGCGTCACGGAGTGCAATTTCTTCAGCATCGAAGTCGATGGTGTCAATGAGCGACTTAATCGACTCTGCACCAGTGCCACCAACGAAGTATTCGCCGTAACGATCCTTCACTTCACGCCACAACTCTTCGTCTTCCACGATCATGCGTGAGTGCATCTTGCAGAACGTGTCATGTGCACGCTGGATCAAGTCGAGCTCTTTGCCATAACGCTCAGTGATGGTGGTGAGATCTTTGTCGATCAACTTTTGACGTGCGCGAACATCGGCGTCTTTAGCACCCGACTTCTCGAGTTCCTTCAGCTCTGCTTCGGCATCTTTTTGACGCTGCTTCAAGTCGCGTTCGCGATTCTTGATGAGTTGTTCCTTGTCTTCAAGCAACACTTCTTCAAGTTCGGTCATGTCGGCATGACGCTTGTCTACATCGACACTGCTCACCAACCAGGCGGCAAAGTAAATGACCTTTTCAAGCTGCTTCGCCTTGATTTCATCGCGTGGCTCAAGACCACCCAACAAATAGGCCAACCATGAACGGGTTCCGCGTAGGTACCAAATGTGAACAACTGGTGCAGCCAATTCGATGTGGCCCATGCGCTCACGACGAACTTTGGAACGGGTTACTTCAACGCCGCACTTTTCGCAGATGATGCCCTTGAAGCGCACACGCTTGTACTTACCGCAGTAGCACTCCCAGTCTCGGGTTGGTCCGAATGTCTTTTCACAGAAGAGACCATCACGCTCTGGGCGCAAGGTGCGGTAGTTAATGGTTTCAGGCTTCTTTACTTCACCACGTGACCAGTTGCGAATGTCATCTGCAGTGGCCAAACCAATGCGCAACTGTTCGAAACTATTGACGTCAACCTTGTTCTTGAATTCGGTTACTGCGTCGGACATATTTTCCTCTTCTCGTTCTTCTCTGCTCGTCAAATTCTCTGGTTAGTAAGTGGCGTTAGAAAGCGCGTTGTTCGCGGCGACGTTCACGGTCACGGTCATCTGCATCAGAGCCACGCTCTGGACGCGAAATGTCGATTCCGAGTTCCTGTGTTGCACGGAAGACGTCTTCGTCCATGTCGGCAAGTTCAATGTTCTTGCCTTCATTGGAGATGACTTCGACGTCAAGGCACAAAGCCTGCATTTCCTTCATGAGCACCTTGAAGCTCTCAGGAATGCCTGGCTCAGGGATGTTTTCGCCCTTCACGATTGCCTCGTACACGCGAACGCGTCCGAGTACGTCGTCTGACTTAATGGTGAGCAATTCCTGCAAGCAGTAAGCAGCACCGTAAGCCTCAAGAGCCCACACTTCCATTTCACCGAAGCGCTGACCACCGAATTGAGCCTTACCACCCAACGGTTGCTGAGTGATCATGCTGTATGGCCCAGTTGAACGCGCGTGGATCTTGTCGTCAACCATGTGTGACAACTTGATGATGTACATGTAACCAACCATGGTTGGGTTGTCGTAGTACTCACCGGTGCGACCGTTGCGAAGTTGTGTCTTACCATCGTCGCCGATCAGACGCTTACCATCAACCGATTCTGGGTTGAGGTTCCTCAAGATCGACTGAATGGTCGGGTGTGGACCAGCGGCTTCATCTTCGTCCCAGTGCGCGCCGTCGAACACCGGCGTTGCAACAAATGTTGAAGGCTTGGTGTTGATGCGTGTCTTGGTTTCGGTACCGCGAATTGGCGTGTCTCCAACAACTTTGTTGTTCTTAACGTCGCTCCAACCCCAACGTGCGCAATAGCCAAGGTGCGCTTCAAGCACCTGACCAATATTCATTCGGCTTGGAACACCAAGTGGGTTCAAGATGATGTCGACAGGAGTTCCGTCTTCCATGTATGGCATGTCTTCGATTGGGAGAATCTTGGAGATAACACCCTTGTTACCGTGACGTCCTGCCAACTTGTCGCCCACGCTGATCTTGCGCTTCTGCGCAACATAAATGCGGACCAACTGGTTTACACCTGGTGGCAATTCGTCGCCGGCTTCGCGGTCTCCCGCTTCGCGTGACAACACCTTCACGTCAATAACTTTGCCGCTCTCACCGTGTGGAACCTTGAGGCTGGTGTCGCGAACTTCACGAGCCTTCTCACCGAAGATTGCGCGCAGCAGGCGCTCTTCTGGAGTGAGTTCGGTTTCACCCTTTGGAGTGACTTTTCCAACCAGAACATCGCCAGGACCAACTTCGGCACCCACGCGGATAATTCCACGATCGTCAAGGTCGGCAAGAATGTCGTCGCTCAGGTTTGGAATGTCGCGAGTGATTTCTTCTGGTCCGAGCTTGGTGTCACGAGCGTCAACTTCGTACTCCTTGATGTGGATTGACGTAAGTACGTCTTCCTTCACCAAACGCTCGCTCAAGATGATTGCGTCCTCGAAGTTGTAGCCCTCCCATGGCATAAATGCCACGAGCAAGTTCTTTCCAAGTGCAAGTTCACCCATGTCGGTTGAAGGACCGTCACAAATCAAGTCGCCCTTAGCAACTTTCTGACCTTCCTTCACACGAATGATGTGGTTAATGCTGGTGTCTTGGTTTGAACGACGGAACTTGAACAATTTGTGTTCTCCGTCGGCCTTCTTCAAGTTGTCATAAGCAATGGTGATTTGGTCACCTGTTACCGAAGTAACGGTTCCTGAATCTTTTGCCAAGATGAGGTCTGCACCGTCACGCGCTGCACGTGCTTCGATGCCGGTTCCAATGTATGGAGCCTCCGCGCGGAGCAATGGCACAGCCTGGCGTTGCATGTTGGCACCCATGAGCGCGCGGTTTGCATCGTCGTGCTCCAAGAACGGAATCAACGCAGTAGCCACCGAAATAATTTGGCGAGCCGAAACGTCGATGAAGTCCACTTCTGTTCCAGGTACGTAACCAATGTCGGTGGTTGAACCGAAGAAGCTTTCTGCTTCAAGCATCTTCTTCAAGTCATCCAAGCTGGCTGCCTGAGGTGAACGACGTACGAGTACGCGATCTGCCTTGAAGGTACCGTCTGGATTCAACGCAGTGTTTGCCTGCGCAACGACGTAGTTTTCTTCTTCGTCTGCTGGCATGTACACGATTTCGTCGGTGACCTTGCCGTTGCGAACGCGACGGTATGGGCTCTCGATGAATCCGAATGGGTTGACGCGTGCATAGGTTGACAACGCACCAATCAGACCAATGTTTGGTCCTTCTGGCGTTTCAATTGGGCACATACGGCCGTAGTGCGAAAAGTGAACGTCGCGAACTTCGAAACCTGCGCGCTCACGGCTGAGACCACCAGGTCCGAGTGCCGACAAACGACGACGGTGCGTAAGTCCCGACAATGGGTTCACTTGGTCCATGAACTGCGACAACTGTGAAGTTCCGAAGAACTCCTTGATTGCAGCAACAACTGGACGCACGTTGATGAGTGTTTGTGGCGAAATTGCTTCCACATCTTGTGTGGTCATGCGCTCGCGAACAACACGTTCCATACGTGACAAACCGATACGAACCTGGTTCTGAATCAATTCACCAACCGAACGAATACGACGGTTTGCAAAGTGGTCTTGATCGTCGAGGCGGTAGCCCGGCTCTTGCTTCACAAGGTGCAACAAGTACGTGATGGTTGCAAGAACTTCGCAACGGCTGAGGACATCTTGTCCTTCAGCTGGAACGTCAAGCTTGCCAAGTTCGGTGCCGACTTTCATGTCGAACAACTTGCCAATCTTTTCGATTTCTGCACCCAACTTGCGGTTTAACTTGTAGCGACCGACGCGTGACAAGTCGTAGCGACGATTCTCGAAGAATGCGCCTTCGAAATATGCGCGTGCTGCTTCAACGTTTGGTGGTTCGCCCGGACGAGCGCGCTTGTAAATCTCAACAAGTGCTTCTTCGCGAGTTGGAGCGATTGGACGCTCCTTTTCCCACTGACCTTCAAGGAAGTCAAAGTAATTCACGAAACGATCGAGGAAGCCTGGAGCGTTTTCTTCGTCGTAACCAAGAGCGCGCAACAGAGTGAAAATTCCGATGCGGCGCTTACGTGCAACGCGGGTTCCAGCGGTGACGTCTTTACCTGGCTTCTGCTCTACGTCGAACTCCAACCACTCACCGCGGTACGGGTGGATGGTTCCCTTTACCAACTGATGCTTCGACAAGTTACGCAAGCGATAACGCTCACCTGGTTCGAAAATAACGCCTGGTGAACGAACCAACTGACTCACCACAACACGCTCGGTGCCGTTAATAATGAAGGTGCCCTTTTCGGTCATCTTTGGGAAGTCGCCCATGAACACAACTTGCTCTTTGATTTCGCCGGTTGGCTTGTTCAAGAAACGTGCGCGCACAAATACTGGCGACGCATACGTCATGTCACGTTCGCGGCACTCCGCAACGGTGAACTTTGGTTTTGGACAAAGATCTTCATCGTCTGGGTCGAATTCAAGTTCGAGTTGAAGATCGTCGCTGAATCCTTTGATTGGCGAAATATCTTCGAAAGCTTCCTTCAATCCTTCTTTAAGGAACCAATCAAAACTCTCGCGTTGTACCGCGATGAGGTCTGGAAGTTCGAGGGTTTCTGGAAGGGTCGCGAACGAATACCGTTCGCGTGCAGACGCACGTGAGGCCACTGAGTTACTCCTGATCGAGAAGTGATGAATACGAATCGACGAGCCAGATGAACTTCTTTGAGGGAAGGTTCAGGGGGCTACGCACGGCAACGGACTAGGCTACCGCCGCTTTTGCGGTTTTTACCTGGTCCTGATAGACGGCTGAAGCCCGAGGCTTTCGCCCCGGGGCTTACAGACCTAAATGGCTGAAATTACGCGAGTTCGACGACTGCGCCGGCTTCTTCCAACTTGGCCTTTGCCTTCTCGGCATCGTCCTTGCTGGCACCCTCAAGTACAGGCTTTGGAGCACCGTCTACGAGGTCCTTTGCTTCCTTCAAGCCGAGGCTGGTGAGTTCGCGTACAACTTTGATGACCTGAATTTTCTGAGCTCCGCCTTCTTTCAAGATGACAGTGAACTCATCCTTTTCTGCGGCTGCTGGGGCGGCTGCTGCCGCTCCGCCTGCTGCTGCAACAGCAACTGGTGCTGCTGCGGTCACGCCGAACTTCTCTTCGAACGCATCGAGGAGGTCCTTCAGTTCGATTACTGACAATTCTGCGATTCCGTCAAGAATCTGGTCTTTGGTGAGTGCCATTTCTTTTCTCCTATTTTTCTGTATTGATCTTGGTTATTGGGATTGGTTTCTTGAACGTGGCAATTACGCCGCATCCTTCGATTCGATAAGCGCCTTGATGCCGTAAGCGGCACGACGCATTGGAGCCTGGAGCAAGTTCGCGGTCTTGCTGAGTGGGGCCTTGAGGGCACCGGCGAACATGGACAACAGAACTTCGCGGCTTGGCAAGTCGGCAAGAGCCTTCAACTGCACTGCATCAACGGTCTTTCCGCCAATGACGCCACCCTTCAACACCAACAATGGGTTGGTTGCTGCATGGTCGCGAAGTGCCTTTGCTGCTGCTGAAGCATCGCCCTTCACAAAAGTGATTGCGGTTGGGCCAACAAGGAAGTCGGACAAACCTTCGAAACCGGCTTCTTGTGCTGCGCGGCTTGCGAGTGTGTTCTTGTACACCTTGTACTCAGCACCATGCGGGCGCAATGAGCGGCGCAACTTGGCGAGTGAACCTACGGTCATACCGCGGTATTCGGTAATGAGTGCTGCGTCTGAAGCTTCGAGCTTTTCGCGTACTTCGGAAACTACTGCTGCCTTCTCGGCGTTTGGTGATGTTGTCATCGTTGCCCTTTGGTTGCTTTCGAATGAGGAATTGTGTTTCCGGCGCGGGCGCTCGGACAGTTCAACGAACGCTCTCTGCGCTGCGACTGGTGTCGCGCTCTTCGAGTATTCGCCTCGTTTGGCAAGACTTTCGTCTTATTCATGTTCCGCGTTTTGCGAAACAACCAAATGTCTGTGGCGAGCAACCGAACCGAATAAATCGGATTGGGTTGTTATGTGAGTGGTCAGGCTAGCGGGGTGTTTTGGGTATTGACACCCCGCCAAACCAAACCGAATTACTTAGTAGGAACTGGAGTCAACGCGGACACTTGGACCCATGGTTGACGAAACCGACACCTTCTTTACGTACTTACCCTTTGCCGAGGCTGGGCGGGCACGCATGAGTTCATCCATAACTGCAGCAAAGTTGGCTTCAAGAGCCGACAGTTCGAAGCTGGCCTTGCCAACTGGAACCTGCACGTTGCCGTAGCGGTCGGTGCGGTATTCAACTTTTCCGCCCTTAAATTCGGTTACGGCGCGACCAACGTCGTTGGTTACGGTTCCCGTCTTTGGGTTTGGCATCAAACCACGTGGTCCGAGCGCGCGGCCCAACTTACCCACCATTGGCATGAGGTCTGGAGTGGAAATCGCAATGTCGAAGTCCATCTTCCCGCCTTCAATGGCGGCTGCAAGATCGTCGGTTCCCACAATGTCGGCACCAGCGTCACGAGCAGCCTGTGCTGCTTCACCCGCTGCGAACACGGCTACGCGGACGGTCTTGCCGGTTCCCGAAGGAAGGGCGACGGTTCCACGAACTGCCTGATCGGCCTTACGTGGGTCAAGTCCCAAACGCACTACCAGTTCGATGGTTTCATCGAACTTAGCGGTTGCCATGGTCTTGACCTTGTTCAACGCATCGCTCGACGAAAACGCCGCTTCGATGTCGTAACTGGCAATTGCTGCTTTGTATTTCTTTCCTAGTGGCATGAAGCCTCCCTCATGGTTGTGTCGTTCGGGCGAGGTCGTCCCGATCCGACGTTTATATATGTATGTGAACTGATTACTCAGCCAACAACGGTAAGACCCATTGAACGGGCAGTTCCGCGGACCTGAAGTTTTGCGGCTTCCATGTCATTGGCGTTGAGGTCTGGCATTTTGATCTTGGCAACTTCTTCAATGTCTTTTTCAGTGACACTGCCGGCAACTTCTTTGCCTGGATTCTTTGCTGCCTTTTCCAAACCAGCCTTCTGACGAAGCAGAACTGGTGTTGGTGGGGTCTTCAAAATAAAGGTGAAGGTACGGTCTTCGCAGATTGAAATTTCAACTGGAATGATCGTTCCTGCTTGTGCTTCAGTTGCAGCGTTGTACTGCTTCACGAAGTCCATGATCTGGATTCCGTGTGGTCCGAGTGCTGTACCTACTGGTGGTGCAGGCGTCGCTTTTCCAGCTGGAATCTGGATCTTGACGATTGCTACAACGTCTTTCTTTGCCATGACGAGTGTTCTTTCTTTCTTGGAAGTTGTTTAGAGCTTTGCCACTTGGCTGAAGTCCATCTCCACCAAGGTCTCGCGACCGAAGATGTTGACGAGCACTTTCAGCTTCATGTGATCTGGGTTGATTTCAGCGACTTGACCGGAGAAGTCGGCGAATGGGCCTTCCTTCACGCGTACGCCTTCGCCAATTTCGTATTCGAGCTTTGGTGCTTTGCGCTTCGGCGCCGACTGTCCGTCGCCCTTTGCAGAAAGGAATGTTTCAACTTCACGACGTGACAATGGTGTTGGCTTCTGACCTTTTTGGCTTTGACCAACAAAACCCGTAACACCTGGAGTGTTGCGAATGCAGAACCATGTGTCGTCATCCATTTCGCAACGCACAAGCAAGTAACCAGGGAAAACTTTCTTTTGCACGGTTTGCTTGCGGCCACCCTTGAATTCGACAACGTCTTCCATTGGAATGACGATTTCGTAAATGCGATCTTCAATTTGCATGGACTGAATACGTGCTTGCATTGACTGCTGCACTTTCTTTTCATATCCACTCTGTGAATGCACGACATACCACGAACCAGGACGCAACCATGGTCGATCGATTACTTCCTCTTCGTCTTCAACCTCGTTACCGGTGAGATCGAAGGCAACGTCAGGCGCAACCGTGTCGGTTGTGTTGAGGTCTTCAGAGGTGAGAGTTGCGTCGTCAGTCATAATTCAGCCGTTCGGTCTGGGGTCAGTCCTTGTAAAGCCAGCCAGAAAGTATGCCAAAGACAGCGTCCATTCCACCCACGAACGCCGTAATGACCACAACGGTGACCAACACGATGATCGAATAGCGGCGAATTTCTGGCCACTTCGGCCACGCGACCTTGCGCATTTCATCGCGAACTTCGCGAATGTATTGAGCAGGACTCGTGCGCTCTTTCTTCACCTGGCTCGCGACAGTAGGCCGGGGTTGGCGAATAGGCGCACCCTGGTCATTTACTGCGCCCATCTTTTGCATGGCGCGCTTCTGCTGTCGGTTGAGATCCATGGACATAGCGGAGTTTGAGCCTATCGGGGGGGTTGCCGCACTAATTGGGGTCGGACCACAAGAAATTTGCAGGGCAGGAGGGATTTGAACCCCCGACCATCGGTTTTGGAGACCGGCGCTCTACCAACTGAGCTACTGCCCTAAATAGCGAAGGTGAGGCTACCAGCCATTATCTGTATGACCTATGGACACTCAGCCCCAAATGTGAGGCGAAGTTACTTCGCGGGGCCTTGTTCGCACAGCCACTGCATAGCCATATGGAAAATGATCAATTGGAGATCTTCGGCAATTTGCATGTCATCGATAGCGAAGTGAATCGGGTGCTTGGCAAGGTCTTTGCATTTGCCGCCCGAGTAGCCAAGAACTGCGAATGTTTCCATTCCCAACTTGTTGCCCATCTCTAACGCGTTCACCACGTTTGCAGAATTGCCACTGCCCGAGAACACCACCAAGATGTCACCTGCGTCTGCTTTCACACGCAGTTGCTCTGAATAAATGTTTTCGTAACCAATGTCGTTTGCAAGACAGGTAATGACTGCTGGGTTAGCGCTTAATGAATCGATGCGTAACCCAATTCCGTTCTTAACACCAGCGCCATACAAGAAGTCGTTTGCAAGATGGTTCGCATTTCCTGCTGAGCCGCCATTGCCACACAAGTAAATGGTCTTTTTGTTTTTCCAGGCAAGTTGCATGGCAGCAGCAAGTTTTGGAACTTCTTTCATCGCAGGAAGATCAAGCGCTGTGTGCATGCGCTTGATGTATTCGCTAATCAACTGTTCCATAGTTCCAAACCTAACTTTGCGACCTGTTCATTACCTCGTCAAACGTTCCTTCGTCAACAATACGCCCTGCGTCAAGGCGGTATAGGCGATCGCAATATTCAACGGTGCTCAAACGGTGTGCCACGATGATGACTGTCTTGTCACCCTGCAATGCTTGGACCGCTTGCATCACACCCTTTTCTGTTTCAGTATCAAGCGAACTCGTTGCCTCATCCAGCACCAG
>BJFW01000009.1 GCA_014190095.1 Actinomycetes bacterium
GCCATTTGTTCCTTGCAATTCACCACATGGATAAAGATCGAGTTATTGCCAACATTGCTGCAGCACATGGTCAAACCGTGGTGTTCTGCGACACGAAGCGAGTGTGCGACAAAGTTGCTGAAGCATTGCAGAAGCTTGGTGCAAATGCATCGGCTCTGCACGGTGATATGCCGCAGAACGCACGTGAAAAAGCGTTAAGTAAGTTTGAAAAGAACGAATTGAAAATTCTTGTGGCCACCGATGTTGCGGCACGCGGAATTGATATTGACGACGTTGCTGTAGTTATTCACTACGTGCCGCCACTAGACGTGAAGACCTACTTGCATCGCTCTGGTCGCACCGCGCGTGCCGGACGTGACGGTTGGGCAGTAACGCTTGCCGAATACAACCAGCACACCACGTGTCGCATTATTCAGCGAGGCCTGCGGCTTGAGCCGCAAGCCCCGATTGAAGTGTTTTCGAACGACGCGCGACTGCGCGACTTGTTTACGTTTCTTACTGCGTAATTAGCGCTGGTTTAGCCAAGCAGGGCGGGACATCTCGAAACTTGAGATTGCATCACCCTTTGTCATGGTGATGCCAACATCATCAAGTCCGCGGATGAAGCGGTCTTGAGTTGAAGCATCCATGTCGAACTTCTCGGTGATTCCTGCACTTGGAATTTCAACAGTCAAGCGCTGAATGTCAATCGTGATTTCAGCAGTCGGATCGGATTCGAGTACATCCCAAATTCGATTAACCGTTGGCTCTGACAACACCACAGGTACGAGTCCGTTCTTGGTGCAGTTGTTGCGGAAGATGTCGGAAAAACTTGGTGCAATGACTGCGTTGAATCCGCCTTGCAAAATTGCCCACACTGCGTGCTCACGTGATGAACCAACTCCAAAACTTGGACCGGCAACCAACACGGAAGCGCCTGCGTAGCGTTCGTCGTTCAGAACGAAATTGCGGTCATCGCGCCACGTGGAGAACAATCCTTTTTCAAAACCAGTGCGTTCAACGCGCTTCAGCCATTCGGCTGGAATGATTTGGTCGGTATCGACATCGGAACGCTTCAGTGGAACGCCGCGTCCAGTAATGATGCTGACAGCTTTCATGCCAAGTCCCCTGGAGTAGCGAAGTGTCCAGCAACGGCAGTTGCAGCGGCAACTTCTGGCGAAACGAGATGAGTGCGACCGCCACGGCCCTGTCTGCCTTCAAAGTTGCGATTGCTGGTGCTTGCTGCGCGCTCACCAGGTGCAAGTTTGTCGGGATTCATGGCCAAGCACATTGAGCAACCAGGTTCACGCCAGTCGATTCCAGCAGCAATGAAAATCTTGTCGAGGCCTTCGGCTTCGGCTTGCTTTTTCACTTGGTGACTTCCAGGTACCACCATGACGCGTTTCACCGAAACGGTGCGACCCTTCACCACGGCGGCTGCAGCGCGCAAGTCTTCAATGCGACTGTTAGTGCATGAACCGATAAACACGGTGTCTACTTTTACGTCGCGAATTGGAGTGCCAGCTGTGAGGCCCATGTATTCAAGCGCGCGTTCAACGGTGTTGCGTGCAGTTGCGTCTGCGTAATCGGCAGGGTTTGGAATTTTTCCGTCGATTCCAATTCCTTGCGCAGGATTGGTTCCCCACGTAACGAATGGTGTCAGCGACGAAGCATCAATCACTACTTCGGTGTCCCACACAGCGCCGTCGTCGGTGCGCAGCGTTTTCCAATCGGCAACCGCTGCGTCCCATTCTGCGCCAGTTGGTGCATGTTCGCGGCCCTTCAAATATTCGAAGGTGACGTCGTCTGGGGCAACAAGACCTGCGCGCGCTCCAGCTTCAATGGACATATTGCAGATAGTCATGCGACCTTCCATTGACATTGCGCGAATTGCAGAGCCGCGATATTCGATGACATGACCGATGCCGCCACCCGTACCAATTTTTGCAATGACAGCAAGAATGATGTCTTTGGCAGTTACGCCTGGTGCAAGAGTTCCGTCAACAGTGACGCTCATCCACTTCGGACGCGACTGCGGAAGAGTTTGCGTTGCAAGAACATGTTCAACTTCGCTAGTGCCAATTCCGAATGCAAGTGCACCGAAAGCACCATGAGTTGCCGTGTGGCTGTCGCCGCAGACAATGGTCATACCTGGAAGCGTGCGACCTTGCTCTGGTCCGATGACGTGCACAATGCCTTGCTTGGCATGACCCATTGGGTACAGCGTGACACCAAACTCTTTTGCGTTTGCTCGCAATACTTCAATTTGCTTTGAGGAAATCTCGTCGGCAATTGGCAAGTGAATGTTCTCCGTAGGCACGTTGTGGTCTTCGGTGGCCACGGTGAGATCGGGGCGTCGCACAGTGCGACCGTTAATACGTAGGCCGTCGAATGCCTGCGGGCTCGTCACTTCGTGAACGAGGTGGAGATCGATGTACAGCAGGTCTGGTTCGCCGGGTGAACTCTGCACCACGTGGCGGTCCCAGACTTTTTGAGGAAGCGTGATGGGCTTGCCGTTTGAATTGGCCATGCTTCCATTCTGCCGTGAATTGCCTGAATTGGCTCAATAGTGCGTCCGCATAAGGGATCCAAGCCACACATCGGGGCATGACACAACACACCATTAGTCCAGTCACACTCGCCACGTGCGTAGAACACAGCCTGCACATATCACTCGATGGGTTCGATCTTTCACGTGCTCGCCTATATGGCATCAGCATCGTGGATGAAGAAGCTGCAGCGCGAAACGAAGACGGAGCATTACGAATTACATTTCTTGCCGAACATGGCGATGTGTACGAATTGCTTGAAGCACAAACCAGTGCCATTGTGCGCATGTTTGACGCTGCGGTGGTGCTGACATGTGGTTGGGCGGCTCCAATTCGCGATGACGAAGACGAAGACGAAGAATTGTCAACTCCTCCGAGTCAGCATCCAGAGCGCAGGCGAGTTCGCTTAGTTGTAGTGGTGGGTGACTGCGGCGTTGGTTCTGTTTTGCGGTTTGCAGATACCCCAAATGATGTGGTGACCGATGCGGGGGCTGCGCGCGGAAGCCTGGCCGATGCAGTGACAAATATGTGGTTTGATTGCCCAGTGAATGTTGCCCAAAACCCCGCAGATTCGGCAATGCAGGAGTAGCCGATAACTTGAATGTGTGAGTTCAAGCATCGCCAACAGCGTTGACTACGGTCTGAAGTCTGCATGGGCTGAAGAAGTTCGTGCGCTAGCCAAAGAGCGCGATGCGGTCATTCTTGCTCACAACTATCAAGTGCCTGAGATTCAGGAAATCGCACACCATGTTGGCGACTCGCTAGCGCTTTCTCGAATCGCAGCACAAGTTGATGCCAGCACCATCGTTTTCTGTGGGGTGCACTTCATGGCAGAAACCGCAAAGATTTTGAGCTACGACAAAACGGTGATCATTCCCGATGCGGCCGCCGGATGTTCGCTTGCCGACACGATCAATGCCGATCAGCTTCGTGCGTGGAAGGCCGAGCACCCAGGCGCGGCAGTAGTGAGTTATGTAAACACCACTGCAGCAGTAAAAGCAGAAACCGATATTTGCTGCACATCTTCGAACGCTGTTGAAGTGGTGCAATCAATTCCGCTAGATCAAGAAATTTTGTTTTGCCCGGATCAGTTTCTTGGTGCTCATGCTCAGCGAGAAACTGGACGCACCAATATGCACATTTGGATGGGTGAGTGCCATGTGCACGCTGGTATCAACGGACAAGATTTGAAAAACATGGTTGCTGCTGAACCCGAAGCAGAACTGTTCATTCACCCAGAATGTGGATGTGCAACTTCGGCAATGTATTTGGCTTCGAGTGGAGCAGTGCCGGCAGAGCGCACGCACATTCTTTCCACATCAGGAATGATCACCGCAGCGCAAAACACACATGCAAAGAAAGTGTTGGTTGCAACTGAAACTGGAATGTTGCATCAGTTGCGCAAGGCAAACCCGCTGGTCATTTTTGAGCCGGTAAATCGCGCAGCAGTGTGCAAGTACATGAAAATGATTACTCCAGAGAAACTGCTTCGTTCATTGCGCGAAGGTACCGATGTGGTTGATGTTCCGCGTGACATTGCAGACAAAGCACGTGCTTCGGTAGAGCGCATGATTGCTATTGGCACGCCGTCGCGTACGAAGGAATAATCACAGTGCCGACTAGTTCGCGCGTTCAACAGATATCTGTGAATTTGCCAACACAACTTTCCGCTCCAGCGGTTTCCTGGACTCGCGAAGTTGATGTTGTCGTGCTTGGCTCTGGGGCCGCAGGGCTTGCCGCGGCATTAGCGGCGCGACCAGTGCGTGATGTATTGATCATTACGAAAGACACGCTTGATGCCGGAAGCACTGCGTGGGCACAAGGCGGATTGGCAGCGGTTCTCGACCCAGCCGATACCTTTGGCGAACATGTGCGCGACACGCTTGAGGCAGGCGCAGGTTTGTGCGATGAAGCGGCAGTTACTTCGCTGGTGCGAGACGCCCCAACTGCCATTCAGTACTTAGAAAAACTTGGTGCAGCATTCGACCCAGGCAGTGACGGCTTGCGTGCACTCACGCGCGAAGGGGGCCACTCTCGCTCACGCATTGTGCATGCGGGAGGCGATCAATCTGGCGCAGAAGTGCAGCGCACGCTCGACATGAATGCAATCAATGCGGGTGTCGAAGTAATGGACCATGCGTTTGCGTTGGACTTGGTGTTTGGCAAGTCCTCTGGCGGTCGCCGCCGTATTGCTGGCGTGCGCATTGCAAAACTCGACGCGCAAGGAAACGTTGAAAGCGTTGGGTTGGTGAAAGCACCGGCAGTTGTTGTTGCGACTGGTGGATACGGGCAAGTGTTTGCAAGCACTTCAAACCCTCCAGCAGTTACAGGAGATGGTCATGCGCTTGCATTGCGCGCGGGACTTACCTTGCGCGATCTCGAGTTTGTGCAGTTTCATCCAACGGTGTTGTGGCACTCTGCAAGTTCGACTCAACAGCAGATGCTGATTAGCGAGGCTGTGCGCGGAGAAGGAGCGATTCTCTTTGATGCTGCCGGCGATCGCATAATGCAAGGTGCACACCCGCAGGAAGACCTTGCACCACGAGATGTGGTTGCATCTGCGATCAGTGCTCGCATGGCACAAGCGCCAGCAGGTGTTGATGACCACGTGTATTTGGATGCCACCGGCATTGAGAATTTTGAAGAACGTTTCCCATTTATTACCAAGGCTTGTCGCGCAGCAGGCATAGACCCACTCACACAGCAAATTCCTGTTGCACCTGCAGCGCACTACACATGCGGCGGAATTGATTCGAATCTCGATGGCATTACCGAGGTAGATGGGTTGTATGCCGTTGGCGAAGTGGCGTACACAGGTGTGCATGGAGCGAATCGTTTGGCATCGAACTCACTCACCGAAAGCTTGGTGGTGGGAACACGAGTAGGGCGAAACCTTGCATGGAAAATGCCTGAACGTGTAGATCCAGAGGAGACCGTTGAATCGGAAGTTGCAGGACTACTTGATGATTCGCTGCGCACTCACGTTCGAACACTGATGAGCAAGCACGTGGGCGTTCTTCGCAGGCCAGAAGGTTTGCAACATGCAATTGATGCCTTAGCAATTACTGCCGAGAAAGTTGATGCGAGCATGGTTCCTTCGCGCCGCAATTTTGAAGCAACCAACATTTTGACCGTTGCTACTGCAGTTGCGGCAAGCGCGCTTGCACGTACCGAGAGCCGCGGTTGTCACCGTCGCACAGACACAACAGAACAACGCGAAATTTGGGTTCGACATTTAGAGGTTTCTTTGCGCAATGGCTCGCTGTCAATTAGTGGAATTCCGAACGAAGCGTAACCATGTTGCACCACAAGCTTTCCGATGAGTCTGCTCAGCGCATCACTGCAGCGGGTTTAGAAGTTGATGCCGTGCGTCGGCTCATTTCGGTTGCGCTGGACGAAGACTTGCACAATGGTCCTGATGTCACCACAAATTCGACTGTGCCCGCGCATCAGCGAAGCGCTGGAGTGTTTGCATCTCGGCAAATAGGTTGCATCGCTGGTTTGGCAATTGCAGGCGCAGTGTTTGACATGGTGTGTGGTGCCGAGCAAGTGGTGTTCACACAGTTAGTTGCTGATGGAGCGCGCGTTGAACCCGGAACTCGTGTAGCGAACGTTGCGGGACCAACTCGAGGGTTACTTACAGCAGAGCGCACTGCGCTCAATTTGCTTGGACATCTATCGGGAGTTGCAACTGCTACAAGCCAATGGGCCGACGCCATAGCTTCAACAAAGGCAAAGGTTCGCGACACTCGCAAAACTACCCCAGGAATGCGTGCGCTTGAAAAATACGCAGTGCGTTGTGGTGGTGGAGTGAATCACCGCATGTCGCTTTCGGACGCTGCTTTGGTGAAAGACAACCACATCGTGGCTGCGGGTGGAGTTGCTGAAGCATTTGCTGCGGTTCGCGCTGCTGCACCATCCATCGTGTTGGAAATTGAAGTAGACACCATTGATCAGCTGCGCACAGCACTTGCTGCAGGCGCCGACTTGGTGTTGCTCGACAACATGAAGCCAGAAGTTTTGCGCGAGGCAGTTGCTATTGCAGCACAGCATCTTGCATTAACTGGCCGCGCAGTTATTCTTGAGGCAAGTGGTGGGCTTACGTTGGAAAATGCCCAAAGCGTTGCCGCAACTGGCGTGAATTACATTTCAGTTGGTGCGCTTACGCACTCTGCAAAAGTGCTTGATATTGGGCTCGATCTAGAAACGATTGTCGCTTAATTTTTTAGTGTACGTTGGTACACGCTGTTGCATGCGGCAACAAGTTTGGGAACATATGTGCGTTGCTCGGCGTAAATTGCGTTGTGCCCGCCATCAACCAAGTGCACATCAACATCTTTCAATAAGTCCAATAAGCGCTGTTGTCGCTCGGGAGGAATGACCTGGTCTTGGGTGGTGATCACCACCGATGTAGGAACGTCTACTTCCGATAACCACTTCAATGAATTGAAACTTCCTATTTCTTTTCCGGCTTCCAGAATTTGTCGCCAGTCATGACCCGACATTTCTTCGAGTGCCCATTGGTCTAATCCTTCAGCCTTGCGCTGTAAGTACACCTGCTCGGTTATCCAGTCCACGGTTTGTGCTGGAGTGAACCGAGCAATCCTTGCAAGCCCAGTAAGCCCGAGAAATCCAAGTCGCTCTTCACGGGACTTTGCAAAGATTGGCGCAGTGCTGCACAGAACCAGTCCGTTCACGCGGTGCTCGTGTTGCTTCCAAATGAGTTGAGCAATGGTTCCGCCCATTGAGTATCCAACTGGGATGAATGTATTGATGCCGAGCGTGTCTGCAAGTGCAACTACATCGTCTGCGCAGTCTTCAAGTCGAAACGAACTGCGCGACCTGATTCCTTGACCGTGTCCACGGTGATCAAGTGCAACAACGTTGAAGTGTTTGCCAAGCTCCTCAAAACAAGTAAACCAATTCAGGTCAGCAGTTGCTGTCCAGCCGTGCAACAAGATAAGTGTTGGCGCATTGTCTGGCCCTTGAACTTCGCGAATGAAGGTTTGACCGCGATCTGGAATATCAATTAGTCGGCCGGGAGGAAGCGCCATGATCTCCGAATTATTTCTGAGACTTTGTGGACAACACTTTTACTTTGAGCATTCCATTTGGCGCTTCGTATGAAACTATGTCGCCTTCTTTTGCACCAAGCAACGCTGAACCGAGTGGGGAAGAAGGGCTCATCACGCTGACATCTTTAGTGTCTGGCTTTTCTTCAACATGTCCAATGAGATACGACTCTGCATCGCTGTCCGAATCGCCTTCGTAGACAATGGCTACGACCGAGCCGAGTCCAACAACACCATTGGGTGCTGGAGAGACCACCTCGGCGTCTTCGAGGATGGACTCGATCTGGCGAATGCGGCCTTCCATATGGCCCTGTTCGTCCTTGGCGGCGTGATAATCGCCGTTTTCCTTGAGGTCGCCAAGTTCGCGTGCTCGCTCAATTTTGTTGGCTACATCGATACGTCCACGAGTGGTGAGGTCGTCAAACTCGGCCTTTAAACGGTCATAGGTGGACTTCGAAAGTTGGTGCTTAGCCATACGGACTAAGGCTATCTGCGCAAAATCCACCCTACGATGGAGCATCACTATGTCAGCGAAATCAACACATGCTCATCGCGTTGCAGTAATCGGTGGCGACGGAATTGGACCAGAGGTCACGGCTGAGGCGTTGAAGGTGGTGAGGGCCGCAGGAATTGAATTAGAGACCACAAGTTTTGACCTTGGCGGTGCTCGTTACTTGCGTGATGGCGAAGTGTTGTCAGACGCAACGCTTGCAGAGCTTCGTAAGTTTGATGCGATCTTGCTTGGCGCAGTTGGTACACCTGCAGTACCACCGGGAGTAATTGAGCGCGGCTTACTTTTGAAGATGCGTTTCGAATTGGATTTATATATCAATCAGCGTCCATTCGCTGGTGTTGCACCGGGCCATACACAGTCACACGACTTCGTGGTGATTCGCGAGAATACCGAAGGCCCGTATGTCGGCGAAGGCGGAGTGCTGCGCAAGGGCACGCCTTTTGAAGTGGCAACGCAGGGAAGCGTAAATACCGCGCACGGTGTAGAGCGCTGCGTCCGTTATGCATTCGAACTTGCCGCACAGCGCGAGCGCAAACACCTGACATTGGTGCACAAAACAAACGTGCTCACGTTTGCTGGTGACTTGTGGCAGCGCACGTTCAACAAAGTTGCTGAAGAGTTCCCACACGTTGGAACTGCGTACAACCACGTAGACGCAGCTTGCATCTACTTCGTTCAAGACCCGCAACGCTACGACGTCATTGTGACCGACAACTTGTTCGGCGATATTTTGACCGACCTTGGTGGAGCAGTGAGCGGTGGAATTGGTGTTGCATCATCAGCCAACTTGAACCCAAAGCGCACCGGACCTTCCATGTTCGAACCTGTGCACGGATCTGCGCCAGACATTGTTGGCACAGGTAAGGCGAACCCAGTTGCGGCCATTTTGTCTGCAGCACACATGTTGGAGTTCTTAGGTGAAAATGTCGGGGCAGCGAAGTTGCGCGCAGCCTGTGAAAAGCCAAGTGCGGGCTCAACCTCGCAAGTTGGCGACGAAATTGCAGCCCGAGTTGCGGGCAAGTAACGCTAAGTTTTATCAACGTTTGTAACTAAGGGGACGTCATGCCAATTACCACGACACCAAAAATTTGGATGAACGGAAAGCTTGTCGATTGGGACAAGGCGCAAGTTCATGTACTTACTCATACCCTCCATTACGGCACTGGTGTGTTCGAGGGCATTCGCGCATACGAAACTGACAAGGGTCCAGCAGTGTTCCGCCTTACCGACCACATGCAGCGCTTCATCAACTCAGCAAAAATCTTGTCAATGCCAATGCCATACTCGCTTGAAGAACTTGTTCAGGCTGTGAAGGACACCGTTGCATCAACAGGATTGCCAGCTTGTTACATTCGTCCCCTCGCGTACTACGGGTACGGCGAAATGGGTCTGAACACCACGCCGTGTAAAACCGATGTTGCAATCGCATGCTGGCCGTGGGGTGCATATTTGGGTGATGACGCGGTTGAAAAGGGCGTGCGCATGAAGATTTCTTCATGGACGCGTCACGATCACAACACCATGCCTCCAGCAGCAAAAACAGTTGGTAATTACGTGAACTCGTCTCTTGCCAAAGTTGAAGCGCTGAAGGCTGGTTACGACGAAGCCATCATGCTTGCACCGAACGGTTTGATTGCAGAGTGCACAGGCGAGAACCTGTTCGTTGTGCGCAATGGAATCATTTTGACCCCACCAACTTCGGCTGGAGCGCTTGAGGGCATTACGCAAAACAGCGTCACTCGCATTGCTCGTGACCTGGGTTACGAAGTGCGCGTAGACAACATTGCACGCAGCGATTTGTATATTGCTGAAGAAATCTTCGCCTGCGGAACTGCAGCCGAAGTCGGATCGGTAAGTTCAGTCGACGATCGTCCGGTGCCATGCCCGGGGCCGATCACGCGAGCAATTGCCTCCACCTATGCCAAGGCTGTCCGCGGCCAAGACCCGCGCTATGTCGACTGGCTCGAATACGCGAAATAACAGGCCTCGTATTACACAGGGGTGACTTGGAGGGGGTTTCCCCCAGGTTTCTCCACAGGCGTTTCCACATGCGGAATACCGTCCGCAGGGCTTTATCCACAGGTATCCCCACAGGTTTGCTCAGCACAGGTTGGCGAACGCCTTTTCGTGCGTCAGACTAGAGACGTGAATCTTTTTGGAGCCTCCCAGTCCAGCATTGCGATCATCATTATTCGATAGGCGTGCGTCACCCGACGTACGCCTAAGCCGCCCAAACGGGCGGCTTTTTTAATCCCCAAATTTCGACAGAAGAGAAGAGCAACAGATGACAAAGCAACAACTCGTAGAAGTATTCGACACCACATTGCGAGACGGCATGCAAGTGGAAGGCGTGTCGGCAAGCGTTGAAGACAAGCTACGCATTGCAGAACAACTGGACTACTTGGGCGTGCACTTCATTGAAGGTGGATGGCCTGGTGCGAACCCTAAAGACATTGAGTTCTTTGCCCGCGCAAAGCAAGAGCTGACGTTTACCACTTCAGCATTAGTTGCTTTTGGTTCAACGCGTCGCCCGCTTGGCAAAGTTGACGACGATGCAACGCTACGAAACTTGATTGAGGCGCAAACCTCTGCGGTGTGCATTGTTGCAAAAGCGTGGGACTATCACGTTGAACACGCATTGCAAACAACACTTGAAGAAGGCATCGCCATGGTGTCGGATTCGGTGAAGTATCTCACCGCAAATGATCGTCGCGTGCTCGTGGACATGGAGCATTTCTTCGATGGGTTCAAGTCAAACCCTGAGTTTTCGCTGCGCGTATTAGAGGCAGCAATCATCGGTGGCGCAACGCACTTGGTGTTATGTGACACCAATGGTGGATCACTTCCAAGCGATGTGCTGCACATTGTTGGGGAAGTGAAGAAGCACATCGGCGACGATGCAACAATCGGAATTCACTGTCACGACGACACGGGTTGCGCAGTCGCTAACTCGCTTGCAGCAGTGCAAAGCGGTGCACGCCATGTTCAAGGAACGCTGAACGGTCTTGGTGAGCGAACGGGAAACACAAACCTGACAACAGTCATTCCAAACTTGCAATTGAAGATGGGCTATGAGTGTTTGCCAGAAGGCAGACTCGAGCGCCTTACTGCAGTAAGTAATTATGTTGCCGAAGTGCTGAACCGTCCATTGAATCCGCAAGCTCCATACGTTGGTAGTTCGGCATTCGCACATAAGGCCGGTCTTCACGTTTCAGCAATCTCACGTGCAAAAGATGCATATGAGCACATCGCTCCAGAACTTGTTGGTAACGGCACGCGATTCTTGGTGAGCGAAATGGCTGGTCGTGCAACCATCACCATGAAGGCTGATGAACTTGGCCTCACCATGGATGGTCCGGCGGTCAATCAGGTAATTGACGACCTGAAGCGACTTGAGCACGAGGGCTACCACTTTGAAGCAGCCGATGCGTCGCTCGAACTATTGATGCGTCGTGCATCTGGCTGGCAACAGAACTTCTTCAACGTTGAGTCAATGCGTGTGATCACTGATGAGTCATCGGCTGGAACATTTACAACTGAAGCAACAGTGAAGGTGTGGATCGGTGACCACCGCGAAGTACGCGTTGCTGAGGGCAATGGTCCTGTCAATGCAATTGACACTGCATTGCGTGCTGCTTTGTTGGAAAAGTTCCCGCAGCTTTCCCGCGTGCATTTGACTGACTACAAAGTGCGAATTCTGGATTCGGGTTCTGCAACTGGTGCGGTAACTCGCGTCTTGCTGGATGCTTCAGATGGCGAGCGCAACTGGACCACTATTGGCGTTTCGTCAAACATTATTGAAGCCTCGTGGCGTGCTCTCGAAGAGTCGCTCATCTTCGGGCTCTTGCATTCCAAGTAGGCTCGCTGGGGTATGGCTGCTCCAAAGTTTGCTCCGGTAAGTGCAACTCAGAAGCCGCGTTCGTATGAATCGCCGTTGCATGTTCCTGCGCCATGGTCGTCAGGTCGCCCCGGAGAAATTGACGGCAAGCAACCTCGTGGTGCGAGCTTGGGCAATCAAGGCCCCGATCAGGGTTACATCCTGACGCTTGCCCGTATTGCACGAAACAAGATCAAAGTCAAAGCAGGTGAGTCGGTGGACGACGCAATTCGCGGTTCGATCGGCATCGCGTTGCGCAGGGCTTCCATGTACGGACGTGCGCCAGTAATGCACGACCTCACGTTCGCACTCACCATTTGGGGATGGCTTGTTGACACCGTGCCTGCAGACTTGTTGGCTCGTCGTAAAGAACTCTTTTCTGGAGTAGGCGATGCAGCACATTCGTATTACGAGGTTCGCGAAATTACGGGACTCGTTCCGGAAACGACGTACCAGCTGTCAATTGACCAACTCACTGCAATCACGCCGATGTCGTGGCGCGCACTTACTGGTGCGTAAATAATGCCTTCACAAGTAGTGGGCGTTCACTCTTCGCCTGAACATACATTCACGAAACAAGCGCGAAGCTCAATCGAACTTGTTGCAGGTATCGGCGTGCAGGGCGATGCGCACGCTGGCGCAACCGTGAAACATTCGTACCTGCTCCGCAAGAAGCCAGAAAAACCGAACCTACGCCAGGTTCACCTCATTGCAAGCGAACTGATTGAAGAGTTACGCCTTGAGGGTTTCAATGTTGAGCGAGGCTCTATGGGCGAAAACATCACCACGAGCGGAGTGCAGCTCGCGTCGTTGCCGCACGCAACTCGGTTGGTATTTCCGAGTGGCGCTGTAATTGAACTCACGGGAATTCGTACGCCATGTAAGCAGCTGAATGCATTTCAAGATGGCTTGCTTGCTGCAGTGCGAGAGAAGAACGAAAGCGGTGCGTTTCGCCGGCCAGTTGGCGTGCTTGCAATCGTGGTAACAAGTGGTGTCGTTTCACCAAATGACGCAATCGACGTACAACTTCCAACAGGCGCACATCGCGCTATGGAATTTATTTAACTACAGCGCAAACTTTTCCAGGTCTGCAAGGTTCACAAACTCAAGCGTGTGAACATGTGTTGCACGTAAGTTCACCTTTGGTGCCATTCCCGCTTCGAATGCTTCTTGCCAGCGCGATGCACAGAGGCACCAGTGATCTCCGGCCTTCAGTCCATCAAAACCGTATTGCGGCATTGGGGTAGACAAGTCGTTGCCGCGCGACTTAGAGAACGCAAGAAACTCATCGGTCATCACTGCACATACCGTGTGCACGCCGGTGTCATCTCCACCGGTTTCACAACATCCAGTGCGGTACCAACCCGTCATTGGAGAAGTGCAACATGTTTCGATTGGTTCGCCATACACATTCACTTGAGTTCCAATTGTCATGTGCCACAACTTAGTGTTCGCTCGAGGTGAGTGCTTTGCTCAGATAGCCTGAAAGCACATGTCCGCAACTCCTCGCTATCGTTTCGCGCCATCTCCAACTGGCTATTTCCACGTCGGTGGCGCACGCACCGCGCTGTATAACTGGCTTCTTGCGCTGAAGAACAACGGCACGTTTGTGCTGCGCATTGAAGACACCGACGAATCTCGAAACGAGCCACAGTGGACTCAGGGGATCATTGATGCACTTGCATGGATAGGTATTGACAGCAAAGACCCGCATTTTGAAGGGCCATACTTCCAGTCCACCTATGCGTCAGAACATGTTGCCGCTGCTCACAAGTTGTTTGAAGCTGGCAAGGCGTATTACTGCGACCAGACCACTGAACAAATTCAGGAGCGAGCAAAAGCTGCAGGCCTGAATGGCTATGACGGCTTTTCACGGGACCGAAAACTTGGCCCTGGTCCGGGCCATGTTTTGCGTTTCCGAGTTCCTGAGGGAAAGACCATCGTGAACGACACCGTTCGCGGAGCAGTGGAATTCGAAAACTCCACAATTGAAGACTTTGTGTTGTTACGTGGCAACGGCACTCCAGTGTTTCTTATTGCCAATGTGGTTGATGACATCACCATGAACATCACCCATGTAGTGCGAGCGGAGGAGCATCTGCCAAACACTCCCAAGCAGCAAATGCTGTGGGAGGCATTAGGCCACACGCCACCGGTATGGGCGCACGTTCCTGTGTTGGTAAATGAACAGCGCAAGAAGTTGTCAAAGCGTCGTGACAAAGTTGCTGTCGAGCAATATCGCGAAGAAGGAATTCTGCCTGAAGCAATGGTGAATTACCTCATGACACTGGGTTGGGCGCCAAGTGGTGATACCGAAATCGTTCCGTTGCAGAAGATTCAAGACGAATTCCGTTTGGAAGACGTCAATCATTCACCGGCGTTTTTTGACATTAAGAAATTGCAGTCATTCAATGGTGAATACATTCGCCTCATGACGCACGATGCTTTTGTCGCTGCAGCAAATGAAGTGCTTACGAGTTCGGCAGCAACGTGGCCAGCAGATCGTTATAAGCCAGAAGTGTTTGCTGCAATGGCACCACTTGTGCAAACGCGAGTAGCGGTGATGGCCGAAGTGGTGGCAATGGTGGACTTTCTGTTTTTGGCCGAGCCGCCAATTGATGAAGCTGCATTCACGAAAGCCTTTGGCGCAGATTTCGCCGTGCCTACGCTGACTGAAATTTCGAAAGCATTTGAAACGATTGAGTGGAATGCAGAAAGCATCAAGGTTGCTGTTGAAACAGTTGGCACTCAGCACGACGTAAAGCTTGGAAAATTGCAAGGGCCTCTGCGCATTGCAATCACGGGTCGAACAGTTGGTCCGCCACTGTTTGAGCCGATTGAATTACTTGGTCGTGAAGAGTCGCAGCGCCGTATTCGTGCAGCACTCGTTCGGGCTGCTGGTTAACTCACCGTCATGAAACGCGCAGGCACTGCGATAGTGCTTGTGCTGGCTGGATTCATGTATGTCGGTCTGAACATAGTTCAAGTGTGGTCTGTCGGTCGTAGCGACGGTAGGAGAGAAGTCGATGCAATTGTGGTGATGGGCGTTGCTCAATACGACGGAAGACCATCACCGCAGCTGCAGGCTCGCCTTGATCATGTGCTCACACTGTGGAAGCAAGGTGTGGCCGAGTTGGTGGTGACAACGGGTGGTAATCAACCTGGCGATCGCTTCACGGAAGCAAGGGCATCTGCCGACTATCTGATTGCAGGTGGCATTCCTGAATCGTCAATTTCCATGGAAGATATTGGCTCAACAACACTTCAGTCGCTGCAGGGAGTTGCCGAGATATTGAATAGCCGAGGGCTTGCTTCGGTCAACATCGTGACTGACCCCTATCACGCGCTCCGGTCGCGATTGATTGCTCAAGACCTTGGATTAACTGCCTATATTTCTCCAGCCGAAAATTCTGCGGTGACGGGTTGGGCAGAAAAGAGGCGAATGATCAATGAAGGCCTAGGAATTTCACTTGCCCATGTCATTGGATTTAGGTCCCTCGACAGATTGACGAATTGATCAGGGCGGTATTGCGGTCGATTTAGGGTTGCCGATATCCTTCAGTCGTCACTCTGGGGAGTGGTGTAACTGGCAACACAGCAGATTCTGGTTCTGTTATTCAGGGTTCGATTCCTTGCTCCCCAACCAATTGTCTACTCTTCGTGCTGGGGAATGAGCACGAATTTTCCAACGTGCTTCTTTTCTAAGAATTCCTGTTGTGCGCGAGCAATGTCTGCGAGCGGAAAAGTCTTGGCAACCAGCGGCTTGATGCGATTCGACTCAATATATGAAACAAGTCGAGGGAACACTGGTTCGTCCCACGCTGTGCAACCAATCAGTGTGAGGTCCTTGAGGTACATAGTACGCAAGTCCAGATCGACGAGTGGGCCACCAATTGCCCCAGATGTTGCATACCGACCACCGCGCTTCAACGTGTTGAGTTCTCCAGCAAAATGAGGACCACCGACATTGTCAATGACGACATCAAAAGATTCCTCGCCGAGTTCATTCACGAGGTCAGAATCTCGATCAACGACAAAGTCGGCACCGATACGAATCACTTCTTCCATTTTTGATTTTCCAACTATTGCGGTAACGGTTGCTCCACGAATTTTTGCAAGTTGCACTACAGCAGATCCAACGCCGCCAGATGCGCCGGCAACAAGTACATGCTCGCCAGAAGTAACGCGCGAACGTTGCACCATGTTTTCGGCAGATCCGTAACTGCAAGGAATGGATCCAAGTTCGGCATCTGTCCACGATGACTCGATAGGGAAGACCTCGTTTGCGGGCACTTTTACGTATTGCGCGAATGCACCATCGAAGTCCGAACCCATCCAGATATTGAGCATCGAATCAAAACCATTTGGTCGCATACATGGGCGAACCAACACGCGTTTACCAACAAATCCTGCATCGTCAGAATCGAATGTTTGTGTGACGATGCCACAGCAATCAGTTCCTTGAATGAAAGGAAACGGGGTGGGGATGTGCCAACCACCGCCTGAATACCAGCCGAGGCGTGTGTTGATCTCGGTGTTGTTTACACCAGCGGCGAGCACCTTGATGAGAATTTCACCAGCGCCAAGTTCGGGCAGTGGTACTTCGCAATACTGCAGTTTGTCGAACCCGCCATTTCCCGTAGTAACAACAGCCTTCACGGGATTAACACTAGAGACAATTGAGAAAGACAATCGGTAGCCTTGAATCGCTACTTGGCCCCATCGTCTAGTGGCCTAGGACACTACCCTCTCAAGGTAGCGGCACGGGTTCGAATCCCGTTGGGGCTGCAATTCACTTATGAAACGTTTCGTAGTTGTTGCGCTTGCATCTTTTTTGCTCATCTCGTGCTCGTCCTCTGAACAAAATTCAGCGGCAGTTGTTTGTCCTCCAGTAGATGCTGCCGATGCAACAGCAATTACGCCGGAGCGCGCAGAAATGCTCGTTGGTTTACTGGAATCCGATGCAGAGAAGTGCGCAGCTGATCTTGGTTGGGCGTATCGAGTTGGTTCGCGCGATGGCGAAGACTTCGCGCTCACTGCTGATTATTCTCAGCAACGTGTAACGGTGACCATCACGCTTGGTGTTGTTACTGCTATTTCAGTTGGCTAGCAGCGGGTCGCCTGTGCGCCCACGGCATTGCAACTTCTAATTGTGATGCAAGTCGAAGAAGCAAGTCTTCGCGTCCATACGCGGCAACTAATTGCATACCCACAGGAACGCCATCAGCGGTCCAATGCAGCGGGAGGCTGATTGCGGGTTGACCACTGGTGTTGAATGCAGGTGTAAACGGCACAAAGTCTGCAGCAACTTTCATTGGCTTCATTGGGTCACTCGGATCGTTATCGAATGAACCTATCGTCAGTGGAACTCGCGCGGCAGTCGGCGTTAACAGAATGTCCCAACCATCTGCCCACCATTGCTGTACTGCGCGCCGATAGTGCGATGTAGAGAGAATTGCATTTGCATAGTCTGTTGCTGAAGCACGTTTTGAATACTCGGCCATGGTCCAGTTGACGAGTTCGAAATCATTTTTCGTTACTTCTCGTCCAAGTAATGCAGCGACACCTTCGCGCGCAACCGACATGTTGGTGCTCCATAACGAAGTGAACTTTGGTGCAAACGTGTGGTCTTCAAGTGCTTGTGGCCACGCCGCATCTACGTGATGTCCGAGTTGCTCCAGCACCTTTGCCACCAAGCGCACCCCTTCGGCGCACTCTGGGTCAATGTCTCCAGGTACTGGTCGATGATCGAGAAAACCAATTTTTAGTTGTCCTGTTGGCGCACCAATTTCTTGGAGGTACGGGCGCGTAGGTGGTGGTGCGATGACGCGATCACCAACTCCTGGACCCTCCACGATGTCAAGAAGTAGTGCGGTGTCGCGCACAGTGCGACTGACGACGTGCTCAACGCCCAAATTTGTTTCATCTCGAAGTGGCGCTCCGGTAATGCGACCTTGACTTACTTTGAGACCGACAAGACCACAGCAAGCCGCAGGAATACGAACAGAACCACCACCATCGGTTGCGTGTGCTGCTGGAACAATTCCGGAAGCAACTGCTGCGGCACTGCCACCACTTGACCCTCCGGCCATGCGGTTGGTGTCCCATGGATTGCGTGTTGGACCCCATGCTTCCGGTTCGGTGGTAGGAACGCTTCCGAATTCGGGAGAATTTCCGCGTCCAAAGATAACGAGCCCGGCATTGATAAAGCGCTGCACAATTTCTGCCGTGTAGTTGGAGTTCAGTGCTGCTGCCTTCATGGCTTTGTTGCCATTTGAAAGCGGAAAACCTTTCATTGCAGCGTGAAGATCCTTCAAGATGAACGGAACACCTCGCAGTGGCATCGCAGAATTCGTTGGCAGATTGCGGGCGATTTCTCGTGCTCTATCGAACCAGGTGAAGGTGAGTGAATTGATTGCTGGATTGAGCTGCTCTGCTCGCTCAATAGCGGCATCAAGAAGTTCGACTGGTGTTACTTTTCCAGAGCGGACAAGTTCGGCTTGGTCAATGGCATCAACCCATTGTGTGTCGTGTGCAAGTGATGACATTGCATTTCCCCCCGATTGGTTAGGGTTTACAACCTGTGAGCAGTTCTGAACCCACCCTGCAACTTACTGCGCGAGACGTACTCAAATCTTCATCGGTTCGCCGCATGCTCACATCGAGTTTTGCTTTTTATGTAGGTGTGATGTTGCAAGCAGCAACGCTTGGCAAACACATTTTTGATATCACTGGCAGAGCGATTGACATTGGCTGGCTTGGTTTAGCCGAATTTGCCCCAATCGCAGTGCTCGTGTTCGTTAGCGGAAGCGTTGCCGACCGCTACAACCGCAAACACGTGGCCGCTATTGCTCTCACTGGCGAGTTGCTGTGTGCACTTTCTCTAGTTTGGTACTCAATTTCAATCCAAGGCAACGAGAATCCCGCTGTGTGGCCGTTCTTTCTGATTGGCATTGTTTTTGGTTCCTGTCGTGCGTTTCTCTCACCGGCGGTTCGTTCCATTTATCCCATGGTTGCCCCAGATGGTGGCTTGCCACCGATCATTGCGATGAGTTCTGCAGTTTGGACATCTGCGATGATCATTGGGCCAGCCGCCTCGGGGTTGCTCTACAGCATCGAACCATGGATTCCCTATGCAACAACTGCAGCGTTAACACTGATTGGCATTCTGGGAATCCTGCGTGTGCAGTTCTTGCGAGAGCCTCCTCCGCGCGATCCGAACGAGAAAGTAACGCTGCGCTCGGCGATGGAAGGACTGCACTTCATTAAGCGCACACCAATTTTATTGGCAGCAATTTCACTCGACCTGTTTGCAGTGCTGTTCGGTGGTGCTGTGGCACTATTGCCGGTGATTGCCGAAGAACAACTCGGTGTCGGCAATGTTGCGTACGGATGGCTACGTGCAGCAGGTGGCATTGGTGCAGCAGCAATGGCAGCGTTCTTAGCAATTCGACCACTCCGAAGAAACGTCGGGCGATCGTTGTTGATCGCAGTAGGGGTGTTTGGTTTAGCAACCATCGTGTTGGGGGACACGTCGAGTTACGTCGTTGCGTTCATCGCGGTATTGGTGTTAAGTGCCGCCGACATGGTGAGCGTGTTTATTCGCGGATCAATTGTTCCGTTGGTTACACCAGATGAAAAACGCGGTCGAGTATCGGCTGTTGAAAATGTGTTCATCGGTGCAACTAATGAATTGGGAGCATTCGAATCAGGAGTTGCCTCGCAAGCCTTTGGCACTCCGGCAACGGTGATAGGTGGCGGGATTGCCACGGTTGCCATTGTTGGAGTCTGGTGGATTGGGTTTCCGTCACTCCGCAAAATTGACCGATTCAGCGACTTAGATACGAGCGAGAACCCCGCATAGATATTGGTTTGACAACTACTGTGAAAGACATGTCTAAACCCCTCAAGACAAGCGGAATTGTGCACGAATTCAAAGCTTTTGTGAATCGTGGAAGCGTGGTTGATGTCGCCGTCGCCTTCATCATGGGTGCCACCTTCAAAACGGTGATTGATGCAGTCGCCGGAGACGGCAAAGACAACCAAGGAATTCTCGGTGGCTTGGTTGGCGCAGTGTTTGGTGGAAATCGACCGAACTTCAACGACAAGGGAGTGACCCTGAACGGAAGTTTCATTCCTGTTGGTGGTCTCTTGACGGCAGTGTTGAATTTCTTGATGGTGAGCACGGTGATGTTCTTCGTGATCAAGGCATATGGTCGTTTTCGTAATTCAAAAACTGAAGAAACGACGAATGAACTTTTGGCATCTATTCGCGACGAACTTCGAAAACAGAACAAAAGCTAGATGCGTCGCAAAGGTTTTATCACTGGTTTAATTGCGACTCTGCTCGCGATAGTTATTTCGTTCGGTGCATATCGCTTTGTAGTGAACCGCAGTGAATTCTTAAGTGGTGTTGGCAGAATTCCTGGTGGCGATTTCAACTCTCTCATCACACTCCCAGACGGAGTTGATCTCACGTTTCCAGAGTTAATCGGAAAGATGATTGGCCCACAAATTGAAGGCAATCGCGTGTTAATGATTGGCGATTCAATTTTGGCATCCACATCAAGCCGTTATGGAAATGAAATGTGTAACACGCTCACAAAACTTGGCTGGCAGGTGGCGGTCGAGGCGCAAGCAGGAGAGTTCATTGACTTTGGTGCAAAAGTGCTTGGTCGACGATGGGAAGAAGGTTGGGACACAGCAGTTGTTTTTCTTGGCACTAACAATGACAACAACATGGTTGCCTATGAAGAAAAGTTGCGTGAAATGTTTGATGTACTTTCTCAGAATCCATTCGTCGTGTTGACCACTGCTGAGTTTCGACCAAAGCAATTGCAGATTAATGAAATCATTAAACGTGTAGCAGACGAATACGGCAATGTGACCGTGCTCGATTGGGCTGCAGTGGCGAGGAATAACGGCTTGATCGGAACCGATGGGGTACACCTAACAGCAGATGGTCGAGCCGTTTTTGCAACTGCAATTGCGCGTTCACTGGAGTTCGCGCGTGATCGAAGTAATGGTCAGTGTCTGCCTTCGATATTTAAGAACGATTCAAAAGTTCTTGATGCGATGCCAACAACCGTTCCTGCTGAATCGGTGACCACAGACGTTGATGGGGGTCCAGTAGCAACTACGGTTGTCCCATGACAAACAGCATGAAAATTGGAATTTTTGGCTCAAATAACGACAGCACCGTTGACGGAGTACTCGCAGAAGTTAGAGCAGCAGAGCTAGATGGCTTCGCCTCGTATTGGCAGTCACAAATTTTTGGTCTTGATGCACTGAGCACGCTCTCGGTTGTAGGTCACCAGGTCCCACGTATTGAACTTGGTACCAGCGTCATTCCCACGTATCCACGCCATCCAATGATGTTGGCACAACAAGCGCTTACGGCAAATCAAGCAAGCGGTGGTCGCTTGTGTTTGGGGATTGGTCTCAGTCACCAAGTGGTGATTGAAGGAATGTTGAATCTTTCATTTGATAAGCCGTTGCGTCACATGAAGGAATATCTTTCAATACTGATGCCATTGATTCACGATCAAAAGGTTTCATTCGCTGGTGAAACACTTACCACGCATGCCCAACTCACTATCGGAAAGCCACAAAGATGCGACGTTGTCGTTGCGGCACTTGGGCCACAAATGCTGAGGCTTGCTGCAGCAATGACCCAAGGAACACTTACATGGTGCACCGGTCCAGAAACGTTGCGAACACTTACCGTGCCAACAATTAACGAGGCTGCAGACAAACTGGGAAGACCAAAGCCTCGCGTTATTGCCGCACTTCCAGTGTGTGTCACGAAAGATGTTGACGGTGCACGCGCTCGAGCCGCGCAGGTGTTTGCGGTGTATGGACAATTACCAAGTTATCGAGCAATGTTGGACCACGAAGGCGCGGCTGGTCCAGCAGACGTTGCCATCATCGGTTCAGCGAGCGAAGTGTTCGACAAGGTTGCTGCATTGCAAGAAGTTGGAGTCACCGATTTCGGTGGAGTGGAGTTTGGTGCAACACCAGACGAACAACACGACACACGGGAAATGTTGAAGTCGCTGTTAAAGCGCTAGTTCATTATTTGCGAACAGTTAACTTCACACCTGAATTGGCGTTGATTGCATCAAAGAAGTCATTGCCTTTATCGTCTACCACGATGAATGCGGGGAAGTCTTTGACTTCAATTTTCCACACGGCTTCCATACCGAGTTCTGCGTATTCGAGCACTTCAACTTTGGTGATGCAGTCTTGGGCTAAACGAGCCGCTGGACCGCCAATTGAGCCAAGGTAAAACCCGCCATACGTATTGCATGCGTCCGTGACCTGCTTAGAACGATTGCCCTTTGCCAACATGACAAAACTTCCACCTGCAGCCTGGAAGTCGGCAACATAGCTATCCATGCGACCTGCTGTAGTTGGTCCAAATGAGCCAGACGCAAAACCTTCAGGCGTTTTGGCAGGACCCGCGTAATAGACACAGTGGTCTTTCATATATTGCGGAAGCCCATTGCCAGCATCGAGACGTTCTTTGATTTTGGCGTGCGCAATATCCCGAGCGACCACCATGGGACCGGTGAGCATGACCCGCGTTTTAACTGGGTACTTCGACAACGTGTCGCGAATTTCCGACATTGGCAAATTGAGATCAATTGCTACCACTTCAGTTGCTAAATGCTCTTCGGTAACTTCCGGAAGGAAGCGTGCAGGATCGGTTTCAAGTTGTTCAAGGAAGATGCCCTTGCTGTTGATCTTGCCAAGCGCTTGGCGGTCGGCGCTACAACTCACGGCCATGGCAACTGGACAACTTGCACCGTGGCGAGGAAGGCGAATAACGCGTACGTCGTGGCAGAAATACTTACCGCCAAACTGCGCACCGATTCCTGTTTGCTGCGACAGATCAAGCATCTTGCGCTCAAGATCAAGATCACGGAATGCATGGCCGAGTTTGCTGCCCGAAGTTGGTAACGAATCGAGGTAACGAGCGCTTGCCAATTTGGCAACTTCGACTGCGTATTCCGCAGAAGTTCCACCAATGACAATTGCAAGGTGATAGGGGGGACATGCTGCAGTGCCAAGCGTCTTCATTTTTTCAAACGCCCAAGGTAACAATGACTTTTCATTGAGCAGTGCCTTGGTCTCTTGGAACAAGTAACTCTTGTTTGCTGAACCACCACCTTTAGCCATGAACAAGAACTTGTATTCATCGCCGTCAACAGATGAAATTTTGATTTCCGCAGGAAGGTTGGTGTTGGTGTTCACCTCTTCGTACATCGAAAGCGGAGCAAGTTGGCTGTAGCGAAGGTTGCTGGTGAGATACGTGTTGTAGATGCCGCGTGAAATTGCTTCTTCGTCGCCGCCGCCCGTAAACACGAACTGGCCTTTCTTGCCTTTCACAATTGCTGTTCCCGTGTCTTGGCACATCGGCAGTACGCCACCTGCAGAGATGCTGGCGTTCTTTAGTAAATCAAGAGCTACAAATCGATCGTTGTCGCTTGCTTCGGGGTCAACCATGATGTTGGCAAGCTGTTGTAAGTGGCTTGCACGCAACAGGTGAGCAATATCGCGCATGGCGTGCTCGGTGAGCATAACAATTGCTGACGGATCTATTTTGAGAAACGTTCCCTCGCTGGTTTCAAAAGTGGAAACACCTTCGTTTCCTAGGAAACGGTATTGCGTGTCATCTGCGCCAAGAGGAAGCAGCTCCGAGAATTCAAATGGTGCTGGCGTTGGCTTTGCCATTACACGAGTGCCGGTGTGCCCTTGTAGGTACCTGGGTCGCCAGCAGCGGGAATCAATGGACGCGACCACTTCACGGTGTCGGCAATGTAGTCAGAAACTTCGCGCCACGACTTCGGGCTCCATCCTTGAGCGCACTGTGGCACGGTTCCGTCTGACTGAATAAACACGAATGCAGGAAGTTCAGTGAGTCCGAGTTGCTTTACCAACACACGGTCTGGATCGGTGAAGGTGAGGTAGGTATCGGCTAGCGGACCAAGGAACTTTTTGGCGTCGGCTTCAGAAGATGTGACAACGAAGTTGACTCGTGTCGCTGCACCAGAGAACTCATGCAGGATTCGTCCGGCGGTCTTCAAGATCCATGAACTTTCGTTGGTGTAGGGATCGATGACAATGGATGTGAGGTGGAAAGTGGTCAGCCATTCGCGCAATGGGCGCGCCTCGCCGTTGAGGGGTTTGAGTGAGGTGTCGAGAGAAGGTGCGTTTGCCACAGGATGAGACGGTAGCAAGTTAGAGCACTAGCGTCTCAACAATGCACCCGATTGAGCATCTGCGGTATGTGGCGCGTGCCACTGGAGCCGACCCGGTGGCACTGGTGAGCGAGACAGCACAGGCGCTTTTTGGCTTGCATATGGAGCCCGCGGGCTTGGTTTTGGCCGCACGGAGAATTGTGGAGCGACACCCAACATGTGCGCCGTTGTGGTGGCTATGCGCTCAGGCACTATCTGCTCTTGACCCGTTTGAACGTCTGTATGAACTGGAATCCGAGATTGACAAAGATGCAACGACTGATCATCTGCTTGCGCAGTTGTTAGAAGCGCAAACAGTGTGCATTGTTGGCTGGAGTCCAACTGCACTTGAAGCGTTGGTGCAACGTGGCGATTGTAAAGCTTTCGTGATTGATTCATTCGGATCGGCCGATAGTGCAGTGAATGCGCTTGAGCGCGTTCAGGTGGAAGCAGAAAGTGTGTCAATCGAACACGCAGCACGAGCAATTGATATGTGCGACATGGTTGTGCTCGATGCACTGGGTTGTGGACCGGACGAATTCTTAATGACTTCTGGTTCGCATGGTGTTGCCGCGCTTGCATACGTAGCGCAAAAACCAGCGGTCGTTACTGCACGACGTGGAACGCGACTGCCAGCAGAATTGTGGGAGTCCATGAAGTCGCGCAATTTCGATGCGCAACGACCGTGGCGCACTGAGGTGGACGTTGTTCCGCGCGATCTACTTCGCGCAGTGATTGGTCCACAGGGAATAGTGAATGCCTCGCTGTCAGTAGTGGCCGAATGTGCCCCCACAACCGAGATGCTCGTGCGCAGTGCGATGTAACCTGTAAACCATGTCAGCACGATCCCGTAACCTTCCTCGCCGTTCATGCCTGTCTATTCCAGGCTCGTCAGAAAAAATGCTGGGCAAGGGTCCAGGAATTCCTGCCGACATGGTGTTCCTCGATCTAGAAGACGCGGTAGCTCCAAAGGAAAAAGAAGCTTCACGTGCAAAGATTGCCGCTGCTATTCGTGGCAATGACTGGGGTGACAAGGTGTTGTGCGTCCGCGTAAACGACTGGAGCACCAAGTGGACTGCATACGACATCATCGAAGTGGTTGGCACCGCAGGTGAGCGCCTCGATGAAATCATGCTGCCAAAGGTTGAATCTGCAGCTCAGATCGTGGCAACCGACATGTTGCTTCGCCAAGTAGAAATCTCGGCTGGTTTGCCAATCGGCCACATCGGCATCGAAGCGCAAATCGAAACTGCGCGCGGACTCATCAACGTTGAAGAAATCTGTGCAGCAAGCCCACGACTTGAAACCATTATCTTTGGACCAGCCGACTTCGCTGCAAGCATGGAAATGCCAGTGCTTACAGGTGGCGTGAAGATTGACGAATACCCAGGTGACCACTTCCACTACGTCTACAACAAAATCTTGATGGCAGGACGCGCAAATGGTCTGCAAGTAATTGATGGCCCGTTCTTGCATGTGCGCGATAGCGATGCACTTCGCGAATACAGCATGCGTTCACGCATTCTTGGATATGACGGTAAATGGGCATTGCACCCAGACCAAGTAACGGTGTTGAACGACGTGTTCTCGCCAACACAAGAGCAATTCGACAAGGCCTGGTCCATTCTTGATGCCTACAAAGAAGCCACTGAAGGCGAAGGTAAAGGCGCGGTCATGTTTGGAAACGAAATGATTGATGAAGCCAGTCGCAAGATGGCATTGAAGTTTATTTCACGTGGCGAGCGTGCAGGTCGCAAGCGTTCACCACAAGCGTGACCAATCGTTTTGAAGCAATTCTGTTTGATGCCGGTGGCATCTTTTTATTGCCTGACCCCATTTCGCTAGGTGCAGTTGTTCGCGCACATGGTGGAGATGGTTCTATTGAACGTTTAATGCGTGCGCATTATGCAGGCATGGAGCGTTTGGACACTGTTGCACGCGAAACCGCGAAGGAAACAATAGATGGCTTCAGTTGGGATCCGTATCGCGACGCCTATGTAGAGGCTGCAGGAATAACAGGTTCTGCTGCAGTGGCTGCAAGCGAGCAATTGCGCAAAATGTTCTCTCCCTTTTTGTGGCGCTATCCAATCCTTGAATCCACTGCAGCATTGTGGCAAATGCACTTGAAGGGTTTGCCTATTGGCATCGTCTCCAATGCCAGTGGGCAAGTAGAAGCAACGCTTGCCAACCAGTGCATCTGCCAGGTGGGAACAGGTGCCGGTGTTCCGGTACTCATCGTTACTGATTCGCATGTCATTGGATCGGCCAAACCACACCCAGGAATCTTTCGCGATGCAATTGCGGTCATGAATGGCATTGGAATTGGAAACGACCGAATTGCCTACGTTGGTGATTCGTATGTCAATGACGTTGTCGGTGCACGCAACGCAGGACTGCACCCAATTTTGCTAGACCCATACAACGATCATGCAAGCTATGACTGCGAGCGAATTGGCTCGCTACATGACTTAATCGCGTTTATTTAGCGGCTGATTCTTCAACCAAACGGCGAGCAATCACTTTCAAACACAGCGTCTCGTCTGCGCCTTCAAAGATTGACAACACACGAGCATCGACGAAGAGTCGGCTTACTGAATATTCCTCGGCATAACCAAAGCCGCCGTGTATTTGCATTGCTTCGCGCGACACCCATTCGGCTGCCTTGCAAACATATGCCTTCACCATGCTGGCTTCCATCTGGCCTTCGCCTTTACCCATCAACTTGGCAACGGTGTAAGAGAACTGTCGTGAAGCTTGGGTAATTACTGCCATTCGACCAAGTTTCACTTGAGTAAGTTGATATTCGGCAATGTTGTGGCCAAATGCTTTGCGGTTGTTGGCGTATTCAACTGCAGATTCGTATGCAGCCTGCATCACACCAACTGCACGTGCTGCAGTTTGTAAACGTCCGTTTTCGAAACCGCTCATTTGATAATAAAAGCCTTTACCCAAACCAGACTCTTCGCCAATCAAATGGTCTGCAGGAACAAACCAGTTCTCGATTGCAATTTCGTAGCTATGCATGCCGCGATAGCCGATGGTGTCAATTGGACGGCCTTCCATTTTCCCGCCACCAGGTTGCTTGAACATGAAGCCATGAGCATCACCGAGTGGTTTTGGAACGATGAACAAGCTAAGACCACGGTGTGTTTTGCTGCGATCTGGATCGGTTCGTGCAAGCAACATCAAGACGTTGGCGCGGGCGGCAAACGTGCACCATGTTTTCACACCGTTGATGGTGTAACCCTCAACGCCATCTTCGCTCGTGCTTTTTACTGCCATGGTGGTGAGGTTGGCCACATCGCTGCCGTAATCAGGTTCGGTAACTGCAACTGCAGCCATCACTTCTGCGGATGCAAGCTTCGGCAACCACTTTTGTTTCTGTGCCTCGGTTCCACCGTTGACCAATGCGCGCGTGAGAATTTCTGGCCGAGTGATGAGTGAACCGCCGATGCCAAGCGATGCGCGTGACAGTTCTTCGGTGGCAATGCAGTTCGCCATGTATTCGCCGTCGCCACCTTCACTGAAACCGCCGTATTCAGATGGAACGGAAAGCCCGAACGCACCAAGTTCAGCAAGACCAGAAATAATTTCTTCTGGAACGTCTGCGTTATGGCGGTGCACATGTTCTGCACGTGGCGCAATCACTTTTGTAGCAAAGCTGCGGAAGGTGTCTTGCACCATTTCGAATTCGTCTTCAAGATGGCGGGGGCCAGCAACCGAAGCGAGCGACGCTAAAAACTCTGGTTCGCGAAAAGCGGTCATGAAGTCATGTGCTGACGCAAGTGGGTTGTGCTCAACTCCCCACATTGCTTCACGGCCAAGCAAGCGAGTGCTGACTTCGTGCAACATGTCGGCAACGAATGCACAGGTGATGAGTGCTTCTGAGTTTCCTTTGCCCCCGTAGTCAATGAGTGAGCGAGCGGTTTCAACTGCTGCAGCAGAATGCGCAAGATCGTATGCAAGCACTTGATGAACATCGGGACCGCCCTGAGCTGCGAGCGTGCGCACACCTTTTCCGACCACGCGACGCGCCAAATCAATAACCTCCGCAGCACGCGTGAGATCTGGGGTTGGAGATGATGTTGGGGTTGCCATTGCGTAAACGCTAGTGAGCACTGGACCACAGGGACTAACCCTGCAGGGTGTTGTCACCTACGATTTAGGGCATGTCGCGGCTGAGTGGGTTGAAATCTGCTTTCACCACAGCCAAGTGGGTGCTGTTCGCGGCGATTCTGTATTTCTTTGTCCTCCCGCTCATCCCTGGCTTCCGAAAGGCGGTTTCAGATCTCACGCAAATCAAGCCATCGCTGCTGGTGCTGGGTCTTGGCCTCGAGTTCGCTGCGCTGTTTAGTTATTCGCTGCTGACCAAAGCGGCTCTTGCCGAACACGGTAATGAAATCTCGGTGCTTCGACTGTTTCGAATTCAATTAAGCACCAAAGCGGTGGGCAACGTGCTGCCAGGAGGCAGTGCTGCAAGTACTGCGCTCGGATATCGCATGCTTACACTTTCTGGAGTAGCCGGCCCAGACGCTGGGTTTGCCTTAGCAACCGCTGGTCTTGGATCTGCGGTCATGCTCAATGTGATTTTGTGGTTTGGGCTCATCGTTTCAGCAGGCCGCGGTGTAAACGCCGCATACGGAACCGCCGCAATTATTGGAATCATTTTGATGCTCATTGCCGCAGCATTGATTTTTGGGCTCATCGATGGACAAGGAAGAGCAGAACGATTCATTCGATTGTGTGCCCGAAAACTTCGTATGGACGAAGATCATGCAGCAGAAGTTCTGGAGCACCTTGGTAATCGACTTCAGGGACTGGCCTCTGAGCCAAAACTGTTGACACGCGTGTTGGTGTGGGCGCTCGTGAACTGGTTGCTCGACATGCTTGCGCTGTATGTATTCATTCGCGCTTTCGGTGGCGAGGTCGCTCCGGACGCACTAATTGTGTCGTTTGGACTCGCCAACATTTTGTCGGTCGTGCCAATAACTCCCGGTGGACTTGGCATTGTGGAAGGTATCTACATTCCAACTCTTGTTGGTTTTGGGCTCACTCGAAACGTCGCAACCGTTGGAGTGTTGTCGTACCGCATTGCCCAGTACTGGTTGCCGATTCTTGTCGGGGGATTCACCTACCTGTCGCTGCGAGTTGGGCCGTTCGCCATTGAACGGAAAGAAAAACTGCGGTCGCTTCGCAATGTCACCAAACTTGCAACCGAGCATCCGACAACAAAGTACGAGTTTCTTGAGCAGTACGCACCACGCGATCGCACCGGCCAGTTTCCATTACCTGAATCAAAGAATAGGTTTTTACTTGATGATGAGGATGAGGAGTAGTTTGTTGTTATGACAGTTCATGAGCGCCCATTTGGAAGAGCACTAGAAGACTTCACTGTTGGTGATGTATATCGCCACTGGCCTGGAAAAACCATTACCGAAGCAGACGATCATTTGTTCTGCATGATCACCATGAATCATCATCCTCTGCATACCAATGACTGGTTTGCATCGCAAAGTGTTCAAGGACGAAATGTCGTTGTGGGCAACCTGGTGTATTCGTTGGTGTTGGGAATGAGCGTTCCCGATGTGAGTGGCGCTGCAATTGCCAACCTTGAAGTGGAAACGTTGCAACACAAGTTCCCAACGTTCCATGGCGACACCATCCACGCCGAGACGCGAGTGCTCGATGTGCAGGAGTCGAAGTCAAAAAATGATCGAGGAGTGGTGACGGTAGAAACAAAAGGTTTCAACCAAGACGGCAAAGAAGTGTGCTATTTCCGCAGGCGAGTAATGGTGTGGAAGCGCGAATTCATGCCGAAGCGTGCGCGTCCGTACGACGGTCAAGACGTCTGGACAAGCTAAACATCATTGTTGACCCACTGCTGCAGTGGGGGTTGCCACAGCTGAGAGATTTCCCGTGGCGCGCCACGAGGAATCGATGGCATGTGTTGGTGAGCGAAGTGATGTCGCAGCAAACCCAAATTGATCGGGTTGTGCCGAAGTTTCAACTCTTCATTCACAACTTTCCTTCGCCGCGCGAATGTGCAGATGCTCCTCTTTCTGAGCTACTCACCATTTGGCAAGGCCTTGGCTATCCGCGACGGTGTCGCAATTTGCATGAAGCCGCAAAGGTGATGGTGCGCGATCACGATGCGCAAGTGCCAGCAGATTTAGAGCAGCTGCTTGCGCTTCCTGGAATTGGTGAATACACGGCACGTGCAGTGTTGGCATTCGCAGAACATGTTGATGTCGGAGTTGTTGACACCAATGTCACACGAGTGTTTGCGCGCGTGTTGAATAAGCCACTTGGCAAACGCGAAACTCAAACAATTGCAGACTCACTAGTTCCGATTGGTTTGTCGTGGGAATGGAATCAGGTGCTTATGGATTTCGGGGCGACGTGTTGTGCAGCCCGTTCTCCACAATGCGAAGGATGCCCAGTAGTTGAATCGTGTGGTTGGCGACTTCATGGCGGTGACGACCCTGCTCCAGCATCGGCAGGAACGAGTAAGCCTCAGGCGCGTTTTGAAGGTTCAAATCGACAGGCGCGGGGAAAACTCATGAAAGCACTCGTTGCAGGTGGGGTAATGCGAAACAAAGCCGAACAAGCCATGGGTTTTGCGAATCAATCTGATCGTGCGGAAATGATTATTGAATCGTTACTTGCCGACCAACTGATCGTTGAATCAAATGGCGTTTTGCACTTGCCGTTATGAAGCGTTGCTTGTAATCCAATTCACGATCAGTTTGTTTACTTTTGCAGGTTGCTCTAACTGCATGAAGTGTCCAGCACCTTCAACAATTTCAACCCGCGCGTTTGACGGAGCACGTGTTGCGGCGTCGTGCGCAACTTCTGCGCCGATACAGCCATCCTTTTCTCCATGGAGATAAAGCACGGGCTGCGGTGGGTTTTCTCCCTGCACCAAATTCTGCGCATCTGTCAGTGCCGGGTCTCTAAATCCGGTACCAAGTGTTGCGCGGTAGTAGCCAAGTGCTGCCTCTAAATGTTCTGGTGTGGCAATCGTGGCTTTTGCATTTGCAATGTCTTCAATTGCTGAAAACCCTGGCGACCATTGGTCCCACAACATGTCAATGAATGCAAGATTGTTTGCGCCGACGACAAAATCGGAAAGACCATGTTGGAAAAAGAACATGTACCAACTGCGTTGCACTTGATTGAGATTAGAAATGAACGCATTTCCCATCGCACCCCACGGTGGAACAGACATTCCCACAACGGTTTTCCAACGACCAGGTTCAAGAATCGCCGCACCATAGACCGCAGGCGCACCCCAGTCGTGACCAATGATGACAGCATCTGAATTGCCACCAAGTTTTTCGTGCAATGCGTTTGCATCAGTTGCTAGCGCTGCAGTTTGATACGCGCCGTTTGCAGGAACTGATGTTGGGGCGTATCCGCGCATGAAAGGCGCAACTGCGCGATAACCAGCAGATGCGAGTTCGGGAAGTAAGTGTCTCCATGAATGTGCAGAGTCGGGAAAGCCGTGCAGGCACAGTGCAAGTGGTCCTGCTCCACATTCGAGATAGGTGAACGATAAGTCGTTTGCAGAAACTTCATGCGTTGCAATGTTGTGCTGAGCGGTCATGCCCAAACCATAGTTGGGTAACATTGAACCGATGGAAGCCAACTTCGACAGCGCCAGGTTTCGACAGGTTCTTAGCCATCTGCCAACTGGAGTAGTTGTCGTTACTGGCGTTGATGCAACAGGCGCACCATCAGGAATCACCATTGGCAGTTTTGTTTCGGTATCACTAAACCCACCTTTAGTTGGCTTTTTCCCCGGTAATGCTTCTCGCAGTTGGTCGCACATAGCTGAAGGCAAGGGCTTTTGCGCCAATGTGTTAACGAGTGATCAGGAAGAGTTGTGTTGGCGATTTGCACGAGAACCTGAAGGGGGAATGTCAGCCCGTTTTGATGGTCTTGAATGGACGAAGTCCCCAACAGGAATGCCAGTGTTGCCAGGTGCACTTGCAACCATTGACTGCAGTATCGAGTCCGTAACTCCTGCCGGTGATCACAGTTTTGTGCTTGGAAGAGTGCAACACCTATCCACAAACGAAACTATTAGTGAAGCAATGGTGTTTTATCGTGGCAAAGTAACTGGCGCTATGCCCGCGTAATGAACGAACAGATTTTTTCGCTGAATTGGTGGATGTCGGCGCTTGTTGGAGTGATTTTTATTTTTGCTGGAGTGCAGAAATTTATTGCACGCGAATTATGGCCAGCACAAGCAAAGCGACTGGGAGCACCATCGTTTGCAATTCCAACGGTTCCTTATGTTGAAGTCGTTCTAGGTTCGTTGTTGATCGCGGGGTTGGCCGCAAACGCCGTACTCATCGCTTCGATAGTCGCGTTATCAAGTTTCACCGTATTGCTGGCTATTCGACTGGCTGCAGGGGACAGACCGCCCTGTGCGTGCTTAAGTTTTCGCTCCACAAAGCCAATTGGCTGGAGCAATATTGTGCGAAATTTGTTGATGCTCGTCCTCTTAGTTTCCGCGCTCATTCGTTAGCGTGCAACCGTGCGTGTTTGGATTGACCAGGACTTGTGTACGGGCGACGGCCTGTGCGTTGACCATTGTCCTGATGTCTTTGTGCAACTCGAAGACGGAATTGCTTATGTAGTGCAAGGTGGCGTGACGTTAAATGATCCAGGAAGTTCTGGAAGCCTCGCAACTGTTGAAGCAAAGAATCAAGTTGACGTAGTGAAGGCTGCAGAAGTGTGTCCAGGCGAATGCATATTCATCGAGATGGATGTACCACTGATTTCTCAATAGGTAGGGTGAATCTATGAAGTGGCGCCTTTCAGTTCATGGCGCAATTGTCGTTGTGGCAATCAGCGTTTCCTCTGGGGCTGTTGCCCAGTCCCGCTCTAATGATTCAGCGACGCTTGGTCAATTGAACAATATAAAAGTTGTAATCGAAAGAACTGGGGGTTTCAGGCAGTCATTTTTTACGGGTTCAGCAAATAGATCTATACCTGTCATGAGTGTGGCAAACGTTGTGACGGCACGCGAAGCTTGGGAGTCAGGTGCGTGGGCGTGGAGTGCATCGAAGAGGCGAAGTTTCATCAACGACCGAGCAGATGTCTCGGTATTGGCATTAGTGCTTGCAGTAAGTGCGCAGCAACGCGGCGACAAAGACCCTGCAGATTGGATGCCGAATACAGGTGCGAATACCTGCACCTACTTAAGAAATTGGGTATCGGTGAAAACGAAATGGGGACTCGCAATGGATCAGCGCGAGTTCACTGCAGTGAAATCTGTGTTCCAAAGCAAGTGCAGTGCACCGGCAACAAGTTCCAGCATTTCTTCACCAACTGCGAGCACTAATGCAATGACTACTACAACAACGAATACGACAGCAAAACCGGTGGTAGTTGGAAGTGCTCTTGCATTGTTGCAAACGATACGTGTTGAGAATGAATACCAAGTTGGCTACGACCGCGCGTTGTTTGAACATTGGCGTGATATTGACGGAGACGGATGCGACTCTCGCGACCAGGTGCTGAAGCGCGACAGCATTTCGTTGCCCCAAGTAGACCCAGTCAATTGCGACGTAATTGCAGGGGACTGGGTATCTCCGTATGACGGAGCGAGGTGGAGCAATCCATCGGATATTGATATCGACCACGTCGTTGCACTAAAGGAAGCGTGGGACTCTGGCGCGTGGGCATGGAGTGCTGCACAACGAAAAGCTTTTGCAAATGATACGTCCGACAGTCGAACGCTGTTGGCAGTGACCGACTCGGTGAATCAGTCAAAGAGCGATAAAGATCCTTCGAATTGGTTGCCACCACTGCAGTCATACACATGCACATATTTAGGTAACTGGATTGCCGTGAAAGTTCGTTGGAACTTGTCAATGGATTCAAGCGAGTACGGCCGCATCAAAAATCTGTTGCAATCGACTTGCATTTCGTTGAATATCGCACCAATTCCAAACTTGCCAAATATTTCGGGTGGGACGACGGTGGTAACGAACCCAGCGTCGCCAATCACCAATTCAACTGTGACACCGAATACGACATCGACTGGCACAGCGGCACAAATAAACCCTGGCTCATATTGCTCACCGGAAGGTGCAATTGGCTACTACACATTAAGTGGGAACACCTCGCCGACCACCTATGTGTGCTCCAAGACTGATGCATCGGGTGTGCCGTATTCAGGTGGAAGGGCCCGCTGGCGAAGGGCGTAGCCATCGGAAATGGTGAGAATGCCCGTTAGCATGGCGGAACTATGTCGAAGAAGACCAAGAAGAAAAAAGCCAAGATGCGTCGCTCGAAGGCCAACCACGGTAAGCGTCCAAACATGGGGCGTGGCTGAGCAATAGCGCTGGCGTGCCTGAAAAGAGTTCGGCACGAATAGGTGAATTGGTAATCGGTGGTTCCCGCGCCAACTGGGCGCAGGTAGGAATCAACTTTTCTCAAGACGGCGTATTTGCTATCGGCGAACTCGTGTTGCGTATCGATGAATCATTGTCGCCCGGGCTGCACTCTTGGGCGCTGAGCAATGTCAATTCCATCAGTTCATCTATTGATGGAATTCCTACAACTGAGGTGTTGGTCAATACTCGATCAGGTGAAATTGAATCCCGTGAGTTTGTGTTGCAGCCACTTGGCGTTGATCATGTTGTAGTGAACACCCCCGACTTAGAGCGCACGTCTCGCGCATTGCATGAAGCAACCGGCGCAGAGTTGAAACGAATTCGTGATGCAGGAAACGGAATGCGCCAGGGTTTCCACAGACTTGGCGATGTAATCGTTGAAATTGTGTCTGCACCGTCAATTCCGGCAGGCAGCGCAACCTTGTGGGGTTTTGTCTTGAACGTTGCAGACGTGAACGAAGTTGCTGCTTACCTTGGCCCCGATGTTCTCAGCCCACCAAAACCAGCGGTGCAGAAAAACAGATTGATCGCAACGTTCCGTGGCGCAGTAGGGCTAGGTGTTCCCGTAGCGCTGATGAGCGATATCTAAAAGTCGTCAGTTGCGTCGGGGTCGTCGCGACGCGCAATGAATTTTGTTCCTTCAGCGCAGGAGTCGAGCAGTGGACACCATGAACAGAAAAACCCGCTACGAATCACCGGTTCACGTCCATCGCGTTGCAGCTCGACCATTTTGCGGACGCCATCTACGGTTTTGCGAACTGCGGCTTGCAACACACCTTCGGTTACGTCTTCAACGTCGGCGCGAGCAGTAACGAGTGAGTAACTGGCTAAACGACGCGGTGCAGCACCAGTGCGCATGGCTTCAACCAATGCATAAAAACGCAGTTCTTCTCGGTGATTGGGCTGAACGCGTCCGGATTTCAAGTCAATAATGACTTTGGAGCCGACTGCACCAAGTGTGAGGTCTGCGCGAGTGCTGAGGTTGATGCGCTGGTCAAACATTTCGTATCGCGCCGAGCTTTCAAGTACAGGACGCCATGTTGCTTTCAGCGGTGGAAAACACTCGTCAAACTTGGTGTACAGATCAATTGCAGAACTGCGGAGTTGCGCGCGATCTCCTGCGGGCAAGTTGTCAATGAATGGTCCGGCACTTTGGCGTTCGTCATCGGCAAGCTGAGCAAGTGCCTCATCCACCACATCGGCTGGAACGATGACGCCACGCCAATTGAGACCAAGCTCAACGGCTTTGTGCAACACGGTTCCTTTCACATTGCCAAGAGTCCATTCAAAACCCGTTAGCCCGGCGAGGTGATTGGCTTCGCAACCGTGCACCGTTGTGAGTTTGTGTTTGCTGACCCACAGTGCGTTTTCAGGGGTGAGTCGTGGGGCAATGTCGGCAAGACCTTCATGGAGTTGTGTGCGGACACCCTCGATGACTTCACGCGGGATAGGTACCCAGTCGGGTTCTTTGCCTAATGCTTCAAGAACAGCCTGTTGCATGGCATTGAGTTCGGTTTCAGACATCACGGTCACTCTGTCACATGGGTGTGTCATGCTGTGGCCATGAGCACCTCGACCACCATGCAATTTGCGGCTGTTGCGCGCTTAATTGCTCGTGAAACTCAACGATTTGGGTTGCTTGCTCCAAGTTTTCGTAGTCCGCCACGGGTTATTGGTGTGAATCGCACTGTCCGACGTCGTGAAGGTGGTGGAGTGGTGGCGGTTGCGCTTCGCGATCGACCGTTTGTGGCAATTCTCGGCGACATGATCGAAGGTGTAGTGGTGGTCAATCAACTCAACGCACCGGATTCAGATCATGTGCGCACAGCGTTGTGGTCCATACTTTCTATTCACGGATATGTTGCAACGCAAGAAGTAGACGTGAATGTTCCAGTTGTTCAGCCGCGCGTTGCGTAACTAACTGCTCAACTACGCTGGAGCGGTGACTTCAGCGCATCGCATACGCAAGGAAATTCAGTTCTTGCGCGCTGTCGCGGTGATATTGGTGGTGCTGAGCCATTTGGGCATTGGGATGTTCAGCGGCGGTTTTGTTGGCGTGGACATGTTCTTTGTGGTTTCGGGCTTCGTCATTGGATTGACCACTGTGACCGAACAGGTCACTACGGGGAAAGTCTCATTTCGCAGATTCTTTGAGCGGAGGTTCTTCCGCATTTTCCCGCCACTTTCGTTCATGGTTGCGGTTATGACGGTGTATGCGTATTTCATTGTTCCGTTTACAAAAGCACAAGACTTTTTCATTCAGCAAGCACGTGCCGCCTTGTTCAGCTACGGCAACTTTTTTTTCATGTTTCGCGAATTGAACTATTTTGTTCAATCTGGTGATATCACGTTTTTCCTTCACACGTGGTCGCTAGGCGTCGAGGAACAGTTCTACATTGCGCTACCGATTGTGCTTGGAGTGTTGGCATTAATCGGCAGACGATTTGATGCCACACAACGCATTCGAATCTGGTCAGTGGGGTTTGTCGTTCTTGGTTTGGCATCAGCATTTACGATGTACGGGGCAAGTAGTGAAAGATTTGGTTGGTTTACTCCGCAGTTTCGCCAGGAGTTTCTGTTTTACTCTCCGTTCACGAGAGCATGGGAATTCTTCTTGGGATTGCTCGTTGCCATTGCAGTTTTGCGATACGAGCAGGGTAGGAAGTACCTCGGTTCCGCGATGCGAACCTCGATGTCAGTTTTTTCCATTGTGGTCATCCTCTTTGTCTTGGTGACCAGAGTTGATGGCAACGCATCTCAGATAGGTGCTTGTGCATTGACAGCGTTGGCAACTGGGCTGCTGATTTTTTCGCTTCCAGGTTCAAAGCTTGATGTGCAGAAATTCTTCGGAATTGGAATTTTTCAGGCGATTGGAAATAGTTCGTACTCCATTTACCTATGGCATTGGATCGGTGTATCGGTTTCGTTAGACCTCATGAGACAAGATTCCTCACTAGATAAGTCTCTTTTAGTTGTGGCTTCAATACTTCCCGCAATAATTTCCTATCGCTTCATTGAGCAACCATTTCGCAAGATGCGAACTGGAAGTACCAAGAAAAAAGTTTTCTCTGGTCTTGCACTCGTGCTGATCCCAACGCTCATGCTGTTTGGTCTCGATTTCACAAAAACACAGGCCCGCGTAAGTTATGGAAACGTGTATGCCAGTACTGTTCTTAGTGGTTGCGACTTCTTGTTTGATGTGTGTGTGGTGGGTGAAGATACAGCGGCAAAGAAAGTCTTGCTATACGGCGATTCTCACATCCATCAATTGATTCCGATTTTCGTTGACTACACGAAAACTCATGATGTCCAGATCACGACCTGTGCGTTGTACTGCAATCGAGATAATTACCCATCTATCAAGGACGGAACTTTTGCCCCAGGAAACTTTGACCTCGTCATTAACTCCTTCAAAACAAATAGCGAGGAGATAAGTAGGGTAAAAAGGCGTGATCTTGCTACCACGTTCAGCAAATTCGCATCAGATCGCGGAGCCAGGCACCTCATCGTGCTCGACAATCCGTTTTATTCAGAAAGTGTTGCACCACGGCGAATTCGTAAACCCGAATTGAAACCGCTCTCTCGCGCCGAACAAGATGCAGTTGCAGACCCAATTACTCAGAACTGGAAAGACGACGCCGGCGAAGGAACCTTTTTCTATGATCCGTTCGCAGTGTTGTGCAATGCAACCGAATGTCCACTTGAAAAAGACGGAAAAGTGCTGTACCTCGATAACAACCATTTGTCCATGCCGGGAGTGAAACTGCTTGAACCAAGTTTGATCAACCTGGTCAACCAAATTCTCGCTCGGCAATAAAGCAAAAGAGCGATGAAACACGCCTAACCTACACACCTAAGCCCAGGTGGCGGAATGGTAGACGCGGGGGGCTTAAACCCCCCTGGCTAGAAATAGCCGTATGAGTTCGAGTCTCATCCCGGGCACAAAGAGTGGTAATCGGTATCTCTTCAGTCCATGTTGTCGGGCAGACTAGAGGCATGCCAATGCCAACCGGGACACCAACGAATGCCCAGTTGCGCTCGGCACTCGATGCTCGAACTGCACAGATGCTTGATCACGTGCAGCAGTTCGTTGATCTTGAGTCGCCGTCAAATGAGCCCGACCTTTTGCAGCGCAGCGCAGAGTTTCTCGCTGGCGTCATGGCACAGGTACTGGGCAAAGCCCCAGAGATTATTCCTGGTGCAAAAGGCCCACATGTGCATTGGAAGGGTGGCGACAACGCCAAAGTGTTGTTCGTTGGTCATCACGACACTGTGTTTCCAAAAGGCACTGTTGTAAACCGCGGATTTAGTGTGGAAGGTGACATCGCACGCGGGCCAGGCATTTTCGATATGAAAGCTGGAATCATTCAAGCCATTTACGGACTGAGCGAAATTCGCGAGTGCGAACATGTTGAAATCTTGATTTCATCCGATGAAGAAATTGGCTCGTACACGTCACGCGAACTTATAGAGGCACGCGCGTTGGCAACAGGGAATGTTTTGGTGCTCGAGCCAAGCGGAAGTGATGACGCTTTAAAAATTGCACGCAAAGGAGTGGGAACGTTCACTGTTGACATCGTTGGTCGTGCAAGCCATGCCGGCTTGGAGCCGGAAAAGGGAATCAACGCACTCATGGAGCTTGCTGCCCAGGTGCAGGCCATTGCTGCAATTGCAAAACCAGAAGTTGGCACAACAGTGACACCGACAGTTGCAACTGCTGGCACAACCGAAAACGTAGTGCCAGCAAGCGCACAAATCACGGTTGACACTCGCGTGAACCTTCCGGTAGAAAAGCAACGTGTCGAGCAAGCGTTCGCCGCATTGAAGCCAACTGTTCCCGGCGCAACCTTGACTGTAAGTGGAACGATTAATCGACCACCGATGCACGAGTCTGCGGCTACTGCGTTATATGAAATCGCAAAGCGTGTAGCACCCGAGGTCGGAATTCACGACTTGCAAGGAATTGCTGTTGGTGGTGGGTCTGACGGAAACTTCACTGCAGCGATTGGGGTTCCAACACTCGACGGACTTGGTGCCTGTGGTGGTGGCGCGCACGCCGACTCCGAATACATCAAGGTGTCAAAAATGGGTGAGCGCGCTGCACTCGTTGCTGCAATTGCGCGCGAATTAGTTAACCGCTAACACCAACTATTCAAGTTCAAGTAATCCGCCAGCGCCCAACGTGCCTGCACTGCGGTATTCATCAATCTTTGCTCGCGTGTCTTGAATGTCAAGGTTGCGCATGGTGAGTTGACCTATGCGGTCAAGCGGCCCGAATGCCGCATCTTCTACGCGTTCCATGCTCAGACGCTCTGGCGCATATGTCAGGTGCGGGCCGGTTGTATTCAAGATGCTGTAGTCGTCGCCGCGACGAAGTTGAATGGTGACGTCGCCGGTAACAAGTGAACCAACCCAGCGCATAAGTGGCTCGCGAAGCATGAGTGATTGCGGGTCAAACCAACGGCCCTCGTACAACAGTCGACCGAGTCTGCGACCCATCTGGCGGTAATTCTCCAGCGTGTTCTCGTTGTGAATTGCGGTGAGCAATCTCTCGTATGCAATGTGAAACAGGGCAAGTCCTGGTGATTCGTAAATTCCACGACTCTTAGCTTCGATTATGCGGTTTTCAATTTGGTCGCTCATTCCAAGTCCGTGTCGACCACCAATCACGTTGGCTTCGTTCACTAATTCGGTTCGCGTGGCAAATGATTTGCCATTCAGCGCAACTGGCCAACCTTCTTTAAACGACACCACTACATCTTCGGTGGCAATGGAAACCGATGGATCGTAATGAGCAACACCCATGATTGGTTTCACAATGTGCATGCTGCTACTCAACTCTTCAAGTTGCTTTGCTTCGTGCGTTGCACCCCAAATGTTGGAATCTGTTGAGTACGCCTTTTCGGCAGAGTCGCGGTAGGGAAGTTTCTTTGCAGTGAGGAATGCACTCATTTCTGCGCGCCCGCCCATTTCGCGAACGAAGTCTGCGTCAAGCCATGGCTTGTAAATGCGAAGTTTTGGATTCGCAAGCAGCCCGTAGCGGTAGAAGCGCTCAATGTCATTGCCCTTGTAGGTGCTGCCATCACCCCAAATATCTACGCCATCTTCTTTCATGGCACGCACGAGCATGGTTCCCGTTACTGCGCGGCCAAGTGGTGTGGTGTTGAAATACGTTTTTCCAGCAGTGGTGATGTGAAAAGCACCGCACTGCAGAGCAACAAGACCTTCGTGAACCAATTCTGTTCGACAGTCAATTAAGCGTGCGCCTTCTGCTCCGTATTGCTTGGCGCGAACGGGGACTCCGTCTAGGTCGGGTTCGT
>BJFW01000010.1 GCA_014190095.1 Actinomycetes bacterium
CAGCACTTGCACCTGAGGCTGGATCAAGGGCAATCTCGGACATTTCAATGGCTTGCTCGTGGTGGGGAATCATCATTTGCGCAAACATCACATCGGCGTCGTTGAAATCTGCAGATTCAGACGATGACGTTTCGCCGCATGCTGATAAAAGTGTTACGGCTAGTAGGGCTGAAAAGATGACTCCACGTTTCATTTGTGCTCCTTAGGTTTCAAGGGAAAGTAACACGAAATTGATCAAAAAGCAGGTCGTCAGTTGGGCGTCACATTTACCAAGACTGCGGTAACCAAAATGACAATAAGACCAATGAGGAGTTCGGTGATTGATGCGCGTCTGAGCCTGTCGCGCGATTGGGTAACTGAACCAGACTGGGAGTAATGAAAGCGTTGGACGATTTGCTCATTTCCATAGGCAAGCCACAGCATGAAGCCGACAAGCGCAATTTTGAGCAGAAGTAAGAGTCCGTGGCTGTTTGCAAAAAGTGAAAGGGGATTTCCATGAAGTCGCAGCGTCTGAATGGATCCTGTGATCACGATGATTGCCACTGCACGTTTTGCGATGTAGCTGAATCGCGAGAAAGCTCGTAATCCTTGCTCGGGATCAACTTTTGGTAATACGACGAAAACTATTGTGATGAGTCCGCCTAGCCAAACTGAAATCGAAGTGGTGTGAAGCACGTCTGTAGGGATGCCCAACCACGGCAAAGCCTGTGAGCGAGAATGACCAACATAAGCAAGTGATACGAGGTACATCACACCAGTTGCTCCGATTACTACCAACTGAGGTTTTTCCAGCCGTCGGGACCTGAAAATACTGAGCACGATCAAAGCGAGAAGTAGCCCAGAGATCGCGCGAAGCAGATGCATCCCGCCAGCCGTTAAGCCGATTGCATCTCCTGCTGCAGCGATAAGCCCTTTCTCTTCAAAGTTGATGTCACTTGTAAAAGTGAAGAATTGTGCAATAGGGATAATCGCAAGAGAAACTGCTGAAAGAAGTGCCGTTAACTTGCCACGCTGAGTGAATAGTGCTCCTGCTGCAATAAAGATTTCAACAAACAAAAGTCCGCCAAGGAGGACGATGGCGGCGAAGTTTATGAAGCGCAAAGCAGTGCGAACTTCTTCAGGAGTGCCTTGCTCATCACCTTCTGGCGCTACAGGTGGAATAAACGCTGGCACTTCTGAAGATGATTGGGGTTGAGCCGCTTGTTGTATTGAGAATTTCACTCGACCTGAGATGACATGACCATCAACTCCGACGAGTCGCCAACGTGTTGAGATTTCACCGGAAAGTCCTGCTGGTAAATCAAAAATGATGACATTCTCGGTAACGCCATGACGTGGCATAGAAAGAGTTGTTCGCGTTCCATCGCCATTGGTGACCGCGCCTGATGCCGAGTTGAGTGGAACAGGCTTTTCAAAAACGATTGACCACTCTGTTGGCGCGGTTGTTAACTGCTGACCTTCACTTGGGGAACTTTCACTGAATGTGTTGTGAGCGGAAACAGGGGAAACATTGAAAGAGAGCGCAGAAATGCTCACAAGTACGCCAAGGATCGAAAGTTTCCGAAGCATTGACATACCGTACTGGAGTTTTTGCATACAAAAAGGGCGACCCGTGTGGGCCGCCCTTTTCGAATTTCTGTGCGGATTATCCGCAGAACTGCAACTTATGGCGCGATTGACCAGAGGCTGTTGCCCAGTGCTGGTCCAATGTTTGAGTCCTGCATTGCAGCAACTGCAAACAAGAACAATGCGCCACCGGCCATTGAGATGTTCTTCATGAAGCCAATCATTTCTGGCTGCTTAGCTTCGCCTTGTGCGTTCCAAAAGTCGTGCATCTTCAGTGCCATCACGATGAGCAAGACTGCGAGCACCAAAGCGCCCAAGTCTGCATAAACACCGAGAATTACTGAAAGGCCACCGAGGAGCATGAGTACGCCTGAGAGAAGGTTTGCCAACTTAGGTGCTGGAACCTTCTTGTACGCGGCGTATCCCGCCATTGCTTCAGCTTTGGTGAGATGATTGATTCCGCTTGCAATAAACATGAAGGCGAACAGAATTCTGCCTACGAGCATTACTACTTCCATTGAGTTTCTCCTTATTGATGTAACCACTTCGGAACCGAAGCCGTTACTTCAACAGTATGCGAACCAACTGGTCGAAATGCGGTTACTCAGGTGCAAGCGACTAGTTTCGAGGCATGGACATTCGCAAAATAGTTACAACGTGTGAAGACATTCAGGCCGAACTTGGCGAACCTACGGGCCGCATCGTTCGTAAGGCGGTTGCCAGTGCGGTTATTGATAACCCACTCGTCGGCAAGCGCCATAAAGACCTCATCATTTTGGAGGCCATGGGGGCAGAGATTTCGGGCTTGCTTGCAGAGCGCGCACTTGCGGCGCTTGGTGTAGAGGCAAGTGAGGTAACTGCCTATGGCAAGGGTGCAATTGTTGGAACGGCGGGCGAAATTGAGCATGCGGCAGCGCTTATACACCCGCGTTTTGGTGCTCCGGTGCGCAAGGTGGTCATTAAGGGTGACGACATCATTCCTTCTACAAAGAAGGTCGCAGGCCCAGGTGCATCGCTCACCATTCCAATTACAAATAAAGACGACATCTGGTCATTCGATGAGATGGACTCGATTGAAATCTGCATCAGTGATGCACCAATGGCTCACGAAATTGTGGTCAGTGTTGCGTTGGCAGTTGGTGGTCGTCCGTTCGCTCGCACCAAGAAGCCATCATGAGTTTCAAAGCGATCATCTTGCTTACGCGCTCAGAAGGCGCAACACATGATCAGTTTGCCGATTGGTGGTTGAATCAACACGCACCTCTGGCAAAGCAATTGCCAAACCTGCGTAAGGGCGTATTCAACTTGGTGGAAAACCCCACCGATGGCGACCCAGATGGCCTGTCTGAACTGTGGTTCGACACTCAAGCCGACTTTGAGGCTGCCTATGCAAGCGAAATTGGTAAGGCCGTTGTTGCCGATTCATTAGCAAATGTTTCTGGTCGTCGTCGAATGTTCGTGGTGGAAAACACCATTCTCTCGTAAGCCAATATGAATCGCCTTGGTCTCGTCACGTATGTGGCGCGTGAATACGACGAAGCGATTGGGTTCTTTGTGGGCAAGTTGGATTTCGCTCTTGTTGAAGACACCGACTTGGGCGATGGCAAACGCTGGGTTGTGGTGTCTGCCGGCGAAGGTGCTTCGTTGCTGATTGCCCGTGCCGAGAGCGAACAACAGGAAGCAAGTATTGGAAACCAAACCGGTGGGCGAGTGGGTTTCTTTCTACAGACCGACGACTTTGAGCGAGACTTTGCAGCGTGGACATCGCGTGGCGTGGTGTTTCGCGAACAGCCACGTCACGAGGTGTACGGAACGGTTGCAGTCTTTGAAGATGTATATGGCAACACGTGGGATCTCATTCAGCCCGCATGACCACTCGCACGCCACTCTTCGAGCGATTAACGCCATGGATTTTTGTTGCGCTGTGGAGTACGGGTTTTGTTGTTGCACGATACAGCACGAATAACGCTGGACCGCTTTCGTTTCTTACCGTGCGAATGTTGTGCGCGGCAGTGCTGTTGTACATCATCGCCAAAATTGTTAAGGCACCAAAACTTGCAAGGGGTTCGTGGTCAACGTCGGCAATCGTTGGCACGTGCATGCATGCCATTTATTTGGGCGGAGTGTTCTATGCAATAAAGAAAGGACTGCCATCTGGGTTGAGTGCGCTCATCGCAGGTTTGCATCCTGTTGTTACTTCAGTTGCGGGTCGAGTGCTGTTGAAAGAACGCCTGCGGCGCAGTCAATGGGTTGGCGTGCTGTTGGGAATTTCTGGTGTGCTTGTCGTAGTGGTTGACAAAGTGCATGACGGACTTGGTGACGTCACGAGGCCTGCATTAATTGCGATGGTTGTATCCGTTATTGGTATGTCGACAGGAACATTGGTGCAACGTGCGCGCGGAAAGGAAATGCCGCTCGTCACTGGTACAGCGGCGCAATACGTTTCTGCGGGTGCGGTGTTGCTCGTTGCGTCGAGTTTGTTTGAAGACTGGGAGTTCAACATCAACACCGAGTTGGTGCTTGCGATGCTGTGGTCGGTGTTCATTCTTTCCATCGCAGCGGTCATGCTGATGATGCTGCTCATCTCGCGGCATTCCGCCGCACGCGTAAGCAGCCTGTTCTTTCTCACCCCAGCTCTGAGCGCAATTGAAAGCGCAATCTTGTTTGGTGAGCGGCTAAGCCCACTTGCACTTGTGGCATTGGTGGTAGCGCTGACCGGGGTGTGGTTGACCATGCGAAATCCGACGGTTGCACCTTCACCCGAATCGTTGCTTGCCGATTAGTTCAAAGCCCATGTGGGCTAGGCCTTGTATTTTCAGGCGCTCCACTTTATGTAATGTAAAGAACGTCATATATCAGATGTGTATTACAAGGGGAAACCAATGGCACTTGCAGAACGTTTAGAGCGACTCGGAACTGAGACCGCATTTGCTGTTTCACTTGCTGCAGCCGAATGGGGCGCAAAAGGAAATCGCATTTTCCCATTTCACCTTGGTGACTTAAACATTGCGACACCGCAGAATGTTGTTGATGCAATGAACAAAGCGATCAAAGACGGAAAGACGGGTTACTGCCCAGCTGCAGGAATTCCGCAGTTGCGCGAAGCGCTTGCAGAAGATGTTGGTAGTCGACGTGGACTTTCATTTGCACCAAGCAACGTTGTTGTTCAACCTGGCGGCAAACCAGTCATTACCAAGTTCATTCAAACGGTGATGAACCCGGGTGAAGAAGTGTTGTACCCAAACCCTGGCTATCCAATTTATGAAAGTCAGATTGAGTACTTCGGTGGTGTTGCGAAGTCGTATCGCTACATCCCGTCATCAACAGGATTCAATATTGATCTAGACCAATTGAAGTCGCAAATTACTTCCAAGACCAAGGCGATTATCTACAACGACTTGCAGAACCCGATTGGTGCTGAATCAACTGATGCCGAGCGCGAAGCAATTGCCGAGATTGCCATCAAGCACAACCTGTGGGTGCTGTCGGACGAAGCATATTTTGAAATGCGTTACTCAGGAACTTCGAAGTCAATTGCGTCGCTTCCGGGCATGCTCGAGCGCACCGTCATTTTGTACACCTTCTCAAAGAAGTTTGCGATGACCGGCTGGCGCTTAGGTGCTGCCATTGCTCCAACCGAGCTTGCAAACCAAATTGCAAAACTGAACACCAACGACGAGTCGTGCACCACGCACTTCGTGCAATACGGGGGAGTTGAAGGCGTACGTGGAGATCAGTCGTCCATTCCAAAAATGTTGGATACCTTGAAAGAGCGTCGCGACATTGCAGTAAATATGTTGAACGCAATGCCGGGTGTAAGTTGCCACTCTCCAGAAGCTGCGTTCTATTTGTTCCCCGATGTAACCGAGGCAATGGAGCGCAAGGGAATCGACGACTTGGCAGTGTTTGCAGAGCAGGCTCTGCATGCGACAGGTGTTTCATTCTGCACGCGTCGTCATTTTGGTCGCCCACAGGAAGGCGAAAAGCGCAACTATGTTCGCTTCGCTTTCTCGGGAATTGACAAGCAAGATATCCAAGAAGGCATGGATTTGCTCGGTAGTTGGATTGCTGAATAACCATGGCAAAAGTAGTAATTACTGGCAAAATTCCTGCAGTTGCAGTTGAGCAATTGCGTGCCGAACACGACGTTGTGTCGTGGGACGAGCCGGTAGCGATTACACGTGAAGAGTTATTGAAGCGCGTTAAGGGTGCAGATGCCATTGTTTCACTGCTTACCGAAAAAGTAGATGCAGAACTATTGGATGCCGCTGGCCCACAACTGAAAGTGGTGTCAAACGTTGCTGTTGGTTACAACAACATTGATGTTCCGGCATGCAAAGAACGCAATGTGTTGGTGACGAATACGCCTGGTGTGCTCACCGAGGCAACAGCCGATATTGCAATGGCACTCATTCTGATGTCCACGCGTCGCTTGGCAGAAGGCGAGCGAGTAATTCGCAAGCAAGATCCGTGGCAGTGGGGAATGTTTTACATGTTGGGCTCAGGCATTCAGGGAAGCCAACTTGGCATTGTTGGCATGGGGTTGATTGGCGCAGCAGTTGCGCGCCGCGCAAAAGCATTCGGCATGACCATTGCGTACACAAAGCGCAGTCCACTCGATGCCGCAACAGCAAAAGAACTTGATGCCAAGCACATGTCAATGGATGAACTCTTGGCAACGAGTGATGTGGTTTCGCTGCACTGTCCGTATTCGCCAGAGACACATCACCTCATGAACGCAGAGACCATCGGCAAAATGAAGAAGTCTGCATACCTTATTAACACCGCACGTGGCCCAGTTGTTGATGAAGCAGCGTTGGTAGATGCACTGCGCAGTAATGCAATTGCTGGAGCAGGGCTCGATGTGTTCGAGCACGAGCCGAAGGTGCATGAAGGTTTGCTTGGGCTAGACAACGCGGTACTCATTCCACATTTGGGCTCGGCAACTGTTGAAACGCGAACCGCGATGGCAACTACTGCGGCGACGAATTCGCTTGCAGTGCTTGCGGGTAAAACCGCACCAAACCTTGTTGGCTAGTTAGGTCTATTGACCGGCAGTGGTCAACGCATCGAGCAACGTATTCCAGCCAAGCGTTGCGCACTTGATGCGTACTGGAAACTTCACGACACCCTGAAGAGCTTCTAGGTCGCCGAGGTTAAGTGATTCATCAACTGGTGATTCATCTTCATCAACCGTCATCATCGACTTGAACTTCTTCACGATTGCTTTCACCTGTTCGACAGGCTTGCCCTTGATCGCCGAAGTCATCATGGATGCAGAGCTTTGACTGATTGAGCAACCAGAACCGTTAAAACGAACATCGGTGACGATGCCGTTTTGAACGTCGACGAAAATGCGAATCTCATCGCCACACAGTGGGTTATGACCTTCAGCGCTTACTGCAGGTGCATCAAGTTCGCCACGGTTGCGGGGCGTGCGGTAGTGATCAAGGATGATTTCTCTGTAGAGGTCTTCAAGTCCGGCCATGTTCGCTCCTTGGTCTACTCAGAAGATATCTGACGCACTGTCGAGCGCGTCGGCCAACATGTCGGCCTCTTGTTGGGTGTTGTACAGGTAGAAGCTTGCGCGCGCAGTGGCGTTGGCTCCGAGAATTCGCATCAGTGGCTTGGCGCAGTGGTGACCGGCGCGTACGCACACATTTGACTGGTCGAGCACTTGGCTGAGGTCGTGTGGGTGAATGCCGCGGAAAGCAAACGAAAAGGTTGCGCCGCGCAGTTCAGGGTTGGTTGGACCGTGAATGGTGATGTCATCGCCGAATCGAGCGGTCAGCGAATTCAGCACATACGTGCTCATCTCAATTTCATGGCGACGGATGTTTGCCATGCCGAGGTTCTCGAGGTAATTCACGGCAGCACCAAGTGCAATGACTTCTGCAATTGCAGGGGTTCCGGCTTCAAACTTTGCTGGTAATTCTGCAGTAGTAAATCCGTCAAGGCGAACGTCGGCAATCATGTTGCCTCCACCAAGAAATGGTGGGAGTGCTTCAAGAAGTTCCTCGCGACCCCACAACACACCAACACCAGAAGGTCCACACATTTTGTGCGAGCTGAAGGTGACGAAGTCTGCGTCCCATGCTTGAACGTCGGTTGGCTGATGCGGAACCGACTGGCAGCCGTCGACGATGGCAATCGCTCCAGCTTTGTGGGCTGCGGCGCATAGTTGTTGAACAGGGTTGATGGTGCCCAACACGTTTGACATTGAGGTGAACGAAAACGCTTTAACACCTTGCAACAACGAATCAAGATTTGACAGATCGAGTTGACCATCGCTAGTGAGCGGGACCCAACGCAATTGAATTCCGCGCTCAGCCACCAGCATGTGCCACGGCACGATGTTGGCGTGGTGCTCCATATGCGTAAGCAGCACGGTGTCGCCGGCATTCATGTTTGCGCGACCCCACGACATAATCACCAAGTTCAATGCTTCGGTTGCGTTCTTGGTGAAGATCACTTCGTGTGCTTTTGGTGCGTTGATGAACTTGGCTAACGCCGTGCGAGTTCCTTCAAACAAATCGGTTGCTTCGGCGGCAAGTTGATACGCGCTGCGATTAATTGGCGCGTATCCATTCGACATGAAATTGGCGAGTGCATCAATGACCACTTGTGGCTTTTGCGACGTGTTGGCGCTGTCTAGATAGACAAGCGGTTTGTCATTGATCAGTCGATGCAAGACAGGGAAGTCTTGGCGAATGGATGCGACGTCTAGTGACATGGCAGCAATTAGTCCTTGTACGCCTCGTAGCCAGATTTCTCGAGCTCCTCGGCAATTTCCATTCCACCTGATTTCACAATGCGACCATCAACCATGATGTGCACAAAGTCTGGCTGCAATTCGTCGAGCAAGCGCTGATAGTGCGTGATCAACACGATGCCCATCTTTGGACGCTCTTTGCGAACTTCACGAATTCCTGCAGCAACGATGCGCAATGCGTCAATGTCGAGACCAGAGTCGGTCTCGTCCAGAATGGCGACTTCTGGTTCAAGAATTGCCATCTGCATAATTTCGTTGCGCTTCTTTTCGCCGCCCGAGAAGCCTTCGTTGAGATAGCGATCGACGAACGTTGAGTCCATGCCAAGTCGCTTCATCCACGACATTGCGGACAGTCGCAACTCAAGCACGGAGAGATCGATTCCTTTACGTGCTGAGAGTGCCTGACGAAGGAATTGAATGACTGACACGCCAGCAATTTCTTGCGGATACTGGAAACCTAGGAAGATGCCGGCCTTGGCGCGAGCATCGGTGGGCCATTCGGTGATCTCTTCGCTATGGAAGAAGATTTTCCCCGACACCAATTCGTATTCAGGAGAGGCGAGCAAGGTGTTAGCAAGGGTGGATTTGCCGGAGCCGTTTGGGCCCATGATGGCGTGGACTTCGCCCTCATTAACGGTGATGGAGAGGCCGCGGAGAATCTCTGCTTCGCCTTCCACCGGCTTGGCGTGGAGGTTGTCAACCCTGAACAGTTCGGTCACGGGGTCAAGTGTATTCAGGGCTTTGGTAATTAGCACTACGGACGTAGTGGAAATTAAGCCAGGCTTTAGGCAGCGCGGAGGGCTCGCCAGATGGCGCGGTAATTGGGGTATTCGTAGACGTCGTTGACGTAACCCGACTTGCGCAACTCGGCGTGATACTTCGGCAAAGATCGGAATGGAATTCCAGCATCTGTGTGATGAGCAATGTGCCACCCAAGGTTGAACGGAACAAACAAGAAACTTGCAATTGGATGTTGACGTACTGAATGTGTGGTCACTCGGCGATCGTCGTCTGCGCGCAGGCCACCATGCTCTGCAATAGATCGCAGTCTGTTCATTACTCGCCACACCGTGAGCTGTGGAATGAACCAGAAAGCTACGTAAACAACCGGATGAGACACAAGTGAAATTGAAATGAGCAAGGCAATTTGAGTGACGAGAATTTTCACTTGTGTTCGTTTGCCGAATCCATCTTTGCGCAGTGGATGTCGAAATTGGTCCCGAATCATTTTGAAGCCTGTAATGCCCAGAGCGTCACGACGCATCTTGCGCCAGAAACTGTCGCTTGTGATTGGGTAGTTGGCGTATAACGGAATGTCAGGTTCGTTTGGTCCGAACTCTTCGCGATGATGCGCCATGTGCACATAGCGATACGCATCGGAGTTCACGAATGACAGATACCCGAGCAACCATCTTCCTGCGAAGTCATTGAGTTTTCGATTGCTGAACAAAAGACGGTGCACAGATTCGTGCATCATGGCCAGGATTTGTGCGTGCGCACGACCCATCAGCACGAATGCAATGACGTATGTAAGTGGATTGTGGAGTGTTAGTGCAGCCCACACAATGACAATGTTTTGAACATAGATACTGGCAACCGAAATTGCATTGCGAACGTTTGGGATGCGACGCAACTCTGCACGTAATTCTGGTTTTGGGTGACCATTTGGCGTGATGCGGGAAGAGGGTGACACTTCGGTGAATGCAGACGAATTGGGAACCATTCCGCCGAGGCGAGGTGAGGCCGTTGTGCTCATTAAGAACTGTTTACCACTTGCGGTCTACCCATTCCTGCAGGTGCGGGCGTTCGTTGCCAATAGTGGTGTCAAGGCCGTGTCCTGGAAGAACGATGGTGTCGGCTGGAAACGTGAACAACTTCGTATCAATGGAATGAATGATGGTGTCGAAGTCGCCGCCTTCGAGCGCGGTGTTGCCCGGGCCGCCAGGAAACAATGTGTCACCAGTGAAGAGCAGTGGCGTATCGGCAACTGCAAACGAGATAGAGCCTTCGGTGTGGCCGGGATTATGTATGGCATGCAATCGAAGTTTTCCCACTTCAATTACTTCAGCGTCATCAATAAACACGTCGTAGCCGACATCTTTCAACCGCGGTGCATCTAAAGCGGTAACAGCGACTTCGTAACCTGCTTCACGCATTGCAGGCACTGCCTGAATGTGGTCCCAGTGACCGTGTGTTTCAAGCACTCGTCGTACGCCAAGCGTGCGGCACAGCTCCAAGAGCTGTTCATGTTCGTTTGCTGCGTCAATAAGAACAGCTTCGCCAGTGGCTGTGCACCGAATAACAAACACGTTGTTGTCGTATGGCCCAACAACAACTTTGTGAACTTCAACGTTGGTGTCTTTCCAGTGCAGCGTTGCGCTCATGATGAAACGACCTCAAATCCAAGAGAAAGCGCAACGGGTATCTGCGCTGGATCAAACGTTACAAACGAAACGGGTTGCGGAAGGCGTTGAGCAGCAGAAAGGTGCAGCGCATCGCTGATATGCAGTGGTTGTTCGCGGATCAGATGGGATGCGTCGTCAAGACAGCGTTGATCGAGTGGAACGACTGCGACGTAATCCCATGTGTGGCGGATGGCGTCTTCAAGGTCGCGGCGAAGAATTGGCTCTTCGGTCAGGCGGTCGATTGCTGCGAGTGCTTCTGTGAGAGCGATTGCGCTGGCGCACCAATGAGGATCACTCTTCAATGCATCGTGAGTGATGTTTCTTGCAGGTCCGGAAATGTGCAAAGCAATGAGTGCACTGGTGTCGAGCACAACGGTCATCCGCGCACCTCGCGAAGGAGTTGGTCAATACGTGCTCCGCTGTGAACTGAAACTGGTTCGCTCAATACAAAAGCATCTTTTCTGCGTGGGGCAATGAGTGCGGTCTTGGCAATGAGTTCCGTTATCGAAACTTGAGAGCTTGTGTAGTGCAGTGGACCGAGCAGTGCAACGGGTTCTCCACTCACCGAGATCACAATGTTTTCGCCAGCACCTGCACGCTGTACAAACTTTGCAGACTGCTCTCGCAGTTCGCGAATGCCGAGATGCCTTGTGGTTATTGGCTTTGTCTGTTTGGCCATGACAATAGGTTAGGGCGATTTCACCTTATTTGTGTACATAGGTGTACACATTGGAATTGGCGTAATGACCGGTGCTTGGGCAAGGATGTTGGAATGAACTTTGCATTCACAGAAGAACAAGAAGAACTCCGTAAAACAGTCCGTGCGTTTCTTGACTCGAAGTCACCAGAAACTGCTGTGCGCGAGCAGATGGAAACCGAAAAAGGTTTTGATCCTGCAGTGTGGTCGCAAATGGGTGAGCAGATGGGACTTCAAGGATTGTCAATTCCTGAAGAGTTTGGTGGCTCCGGTTACAGCTTCATCGAACAAGGTGTAGTTCTTGAAGAAATGGGACGCGCATTGTTGTGCGCACCGTATTTCTCCACAGTTGTTCTTGCAGCGAACACGCTGTTGCTCAGCGGTGACGAAGCAGCAAAGAAGAAGTCATTGCCAGGAATTGCAAGCGGCGAGTTCACCGCAACTCTTGCAACCACCGAGCCTTCGGGTAAGTGGGATGAAAAGGGAATCACCATGGAGGCCAAGGGCAGCGGAAGTGATTTCACGCTGACCGGCACCAAGATGTTCGTGATCGACGGTCATACTGCAGATTTGATCATCGTTGCTGCACGTACAGGCAAGGGTGTTTCGTTGTTCGCAGTAGACGGCAATGCGAAAGGACTAACCCGCACAGCACTTTCCACCATGGACCAAACGCGCAAGCAAGCAAAGTTGGAGTTCAATGCAACTCCAGCGACGTTGATTGGAACCGAAGGTAAGGGCTGGGACGTGTTGAGCAAGGTGTTCGATCTTGCTGCTGTTGCACTTGCTGCAGAGCAAGTTGGTGGTGCTCAGAAAGTACTTGAAATGGCAGTTGAGTACGCCAAGGTTCGTGTGCAGTTCGGTCGCCCAATTGGTTCGTTCCAGGCAATCAAGCATAAGTGTGCAGACATGTTGCTTGAAGTTGAATCAGCAAAGTCGGCTGCTTACTACGGCATGTGGTGTGCAGCAGAAATGAACGACGAACTTGCTTCGGTTGCTTCGCTTGCTAAGGCCTATTGCTCTGAGGCGTACTTCCACGCTGCTGCTGAGAACATTCAGATTCATGGCGGTATCGGCTTTACCTGGGAACACCCGGCACATTTGTACTTCAAGCGTGCAAAGTCGAGTGAGTTGTTGTTCGGTGATCCTTCATATCATCGTGAACTTCTTGCACAGCGCATTGGCATTTAAGTGAGAAGCGCAGCATGTCTGCGATAACACTGCTGTTTGTAGCACTTTCAGCAGTTTCGACGTTTGTCATTGCTGCGGTCGTGATTGGTCGCGAAGCCCAACGTCTAGACGGTGTTGCTCCTCGCGCGGTGTACGACCCGGATGAGGCAACTCGGTACGTGGCAGATCATTTACCTGCAGGTACTCAGTCGCGCTTAACCTTTGACGAACTTCGCAAGTTGCTCGTTTTGCACATGAGGTGGATGCACGATAAAGGCCTGCAGCCCGCGGACGTTATTGATCGCAAGCAAGACATTGATTCGACGCTTGTTGTCGGAGAAGAGACGCTTACGGCGTACCTAATTGGTAAAGCTGAGGAGTCAAATATCGATGTGCTTGATGACGTTGATCTTGTGCACGTAGTACGTGCGCACCTCGACTATTTCGAAGCGATTGGGGCAGTTGGCCCTAGCGCTTCGACCAACGATCTCTGACCAAGCACGTTTTGCTTCCACACCGAGATATAACGCTCGAGATGTGGGTTGAAATAGGGATCATCATCTAGTTTGTCGCGCCAGCGCTTTCCGATAGATGCAACCTCAAACGGACGCAGTTTCGGAGACCGAGTTTTTGACTCAAAGTGATACAGCTGCGCATGCGGAGTCCACACAATTCGGTATCCGGCATCACGCAGCTTTAATCCGAAATCAACGTCGTTGTAGTTGGATGGAAACAGTGTGCATAAGCCGCCCACTTCAAGGAATGCGCTGCGCTTTATGAGCACACAAGCTGCAATAACTCCTGAAACCTCACGTTGTACGCGCAGCATGTTCTGCGCACCAACATGCTGTGGCGAACGATGTCGGTACAGGTCGTAGGGGATTGGATTCAAAATGTGGCCAGCGCTTTGAATGAGACCGTCTTCGTACAACAGCATTGGCCCCGCCATGGCAACTTCCGGATCTTCGAGAAGGCCCATCAGTGTTTCAATTGCATCGGGTGAAATAAACTCGGTGTCGTCATTGAGCAGCAAGATGTAGTCGCCATCGGAACTCACTACGCCCAGGTTCACTTTTTCGGCAAAGTTGAACTCCTGGTCGTACTCCACCACCTTGATCAAGTTCGAGCCAGCATCAAGAATTTCATTGCGCGACATTTGTGGGGTTTCCTTGTCAAGAACCGCAACAATTTCGAGATTTTTGTAAGTACAGGTGTTGCGCAGCGAACGAATGGCATGCGCAGCCATGACGATATTTTTCCCACGAATTTCTTGCACCGTTCCTCGCGTAGGCACAATGACACTGATCTTTGGCTTGCGAGAGACGTGTCGATTCACACGTACTACTGGAACATTGGTGTCAATACTGCACTCAGCATTAATTCCTGTTCGTGTGCAATGTTCGGTGACTGCGTCAAGGCTTGCAGTTGGTTCTATGCGATCTTGTGTTGACATGCACAGCACTTCGGCAATTCGAATGGCATTCTTACTGTGCTCGGAAAGGCGTAGAGAACGATCATGGCTATGCAGCTTTGAAAGGAATGTTGCACCACCAGCTAGAGCCGCAACGCGGGCTCGTACTGCAACCAAATCGCCAACGTAGTTGTGCGAACGAAGGCGCTCGGGCGACCAGCCAGGGCGGCGCACATTCGTAACTTCTTCGAACCGCGATGGCCTGCCGTGTGAGGAATCTCCGTAGATGAAGTCAATGCCTGGTTGCTCGGTTAATTTCTGATCAATAATCGCTAGGGCGTGTGGGGAAAGTTCATCACCTGCCCGTAGAAATACCACAACAGCGTGTTCGATAACCACGACGTCACTTCGTGCAATCACGATTGAGCTGGTGCGCATCTTTCGTGTTCGCGTGACGCGTTCATGATCAAGAGATGATTCGCTGATGATCCAATGGTTTGGAACAATGCTGCTTTCACGCAGCGATTTTGCGGTCTTGCGAAGTTGGCGCACTGAGCAGTGTGCTCCGCTGGTCACAACAATGAAGGAGTGTCTCAAGAGGCAGCCTTTTTTACGGCGAAGCGAACCCAGCGTGGAGCATGGCGATAGGCGAAACGAACTGGACGCAACCAGCCTTGGTGTACCCAATCGATTTGCTGCGAAGCCTGGCTTTCGCGCGCGAAGGACTTACTGAAGTGGTAGTCCTCCATTGAGGCATCCTTGCCGTACTTGGCAGCCACCCTCAGTTCTGCTCGGGCACCAAATTCGGCGTCGCGAGCGACAAGTTCTTCTAATTTTGCGTTCACCGCAGGATCGTGTGACAACGCCATATACCTAAGCCTAATGAACGATAAAAGTTCTAGATCATCATGTTCAATTGACTGACAATTCGCTGTGCAAGCGCAGTATCACCAGTAGATGTCCAAGCCAACTCTGTCGATTGTTTTCTGCCGGTAGCAAGTGCTGTAAACACAGTGCTGTCTAACGATATTTCACACAACATCTTGGCTGGGGCTGAAGCAACAATGTTGGCGCGTCCTTCGGTAACCGAAATGTAAATGGTGCGTTGTACAGCGCCAGTAATGGTGATTGATACTGACTCGCCCTCTGGAGTGGCTGCGCGCTTGCCGACAACGATGGGAAGCGTTCGGATGAGACGATCAATGGTGTGCTCTGCGCACGGTCCGCCATGATTGCCCGCAATGTTTAGAGCTCGGCGAATGTCTTGATCGTGAATCCACAGGTCAAGAATACGAATGTCGAGGAAATCTCCAAGAGTTCCAGGACCCGTCGGCATCATCATTGGCTTAGCGAAATACTCTGCATCGGCGGTTCGAAGTTGCTGAGCGCGCTCTGCTGCAGTTGCTTTCCATTCGGCAAACACTTCGCTTCCTGAAAGCGAACGTCGTGCATCAATTTCATGCTCGTTGTGTTCGCCGATCGGATTTTTGATGTAGTCGTACTTTGGAGACTTATGAGTTGTTGGTGGTTTGCCAAGCAACATGTTCTCAATGCCAACGAGGTGCGAGATATTGTCTTGTACGCTCCACCCAGGACAATCTGTTGGGGTCTTCCACTGATGTTCAGTGAATGGTGCGCAAAGATCAGTCAATGCATCCATTGCTTGAATGGTTAGGGAAACTTTTTGTTCAATACTCATACGCGCCTCACAGTGCTGGGTTTTGGACAGTCTTCCATTCACGTGCCTTGAGATACGGGTTGAAGACATTTCCGATGTGTTCAAGGTCTGCTTGGGTCTTTGGTGTCTTGATTTCATACAGACCGGGGAAGTTTGCATACGACACCGTGAGGTCCCACAGCTCAATTGCGTCGCTTCCTTCTGGTGCAGGAACAACAACGGGACCAAATACTGCACGGCCACTTGCAAACTTCAGAATAGGAACACCAAACCCTCCCAGTTCCTTCGCTGCAAATTCATGATCGTTGCGCACATCATCATGCGTGCTCGCATCGGCCAACGCATCACTCCAAGCATTGAGCGGCGCACCAATGTCGGCAAGCAACTGCAGTGCCGTTTCCTCTTCGTATGGTCGACGACCTTCAATGTGTAACGCATTGCCAATTGCTTCGTACCACTTGTCGCACAAATCCATGTCTATGCGACGCAGCCACGCACCAATGCGCATCGGAGTCCAACCAAATGAAACCTCGCGCTCCCATGGGTGCTTTTTCCCTTCAAGACGGTTGATCTCTTCCAGGCTGAAGAACTTCCAACTGATGGCAACGCCATTCTGGGATCGCACATTGCGAATCCACAGCGAGGTTTGATGGGCCCAAGGGCACATGGGGTCAAAATAGAAGTCCACGGCTGAAGCTGACTTCGGGTTGTGCTTCGAGGTCGTCATGGTCTCAGACTAGATTTAATTGGCATGAAACGTCCTAGTCGGTTTGAACACACACGATTCCTTGGCGATAAACGCACCCAATTGGTGTATGACCTAGATGAATGGACTGACGAAGCTGTCGTGAATGAGATCTCGGAGAGCGGGGTGGGACTGTGCTTTGGCCCTGACACTCTCGCTGAAGCACGAAATCGCGGCTACACCTTGGCCGCACCTGGTGTCTCGCGTCGCCAACTTAAGCCACGCGCATAAGTTGTGAGCGCAACCGAAAGCGCTTCTCAAATGAATGGCTCGTTCCTTTCGGGCGGGTTAAGCCTTGCGCGATATTTGGCGCAACCAACGGGGAAAACCGGTGCGCTACCAGCCATGGTGCTGTGCCACGGATTCCCAAGTGGAGGAATTGACGCACGACATTCTGCTGGAACCTTTTCCGAACTGTGTGATCGCGTTGCTAACGAACTTGGTTGGACTGCAATGACGTTTACCTTTCGCGGGTGTGCAACCAGCGAAGGCGATTTTTCAATGCAAGGTTGGATTGATGACTTGCGCGCTGCAATTACGCACGTAGTTGCAGAGTCATCACCGAGCGGTATTTGGCTTGTAGGCAACAATACGGGTGGATCACTCGCCTTGTGTGTTGCGGCCGATGACCCACGTGTGAATGGATGTGCGTTGCTCGGTGCGCGCGCAGACTTTGATGACTGGGCAGAACAGCCGCGTCGCTTTCTTGAACACTCACGCGAAATTGGTGCAATTCGTCGACCGAACTTCCCACCTTCAGTTGAAGAGTGGGGTCGTGAGCTTCGTCGCTTCCGACCAACCGATGCGGCACGTCGGTTTGCTCCGCGACCGTTGTTCTTGATGCACGGACAAGATGATGACATTGTGCCGACTGCAGATTCGCGAGTGTTAGCGCAGGCTCATGGTGCGGCTGAACTGCAAATCATCCAAGGCGCTGGGCATCGACTGCGTCACGATCCTCGTGCAATGGCTGTTCTACTCGGCTGGCTTGATCGTCAGCGCACACTCGCTGCAATGTAGTTAGTTGTTCGCGGCCTTGCTGTGCCAGTTCCACGCACTTGAAATGATTTCGCGGATGTCATGTCTTGCTCTCCAACCAAGCAATGCTCGAACGAGTGTTGGGTCTGCAAACACTGAAGTCGGATCGCCGGTTCGACGCTGTGTAATGACGTAAGGAACCTTTCGACCACTGACTTGTTCTGCGATGTCGAGAACTTCAAGCACCGATGTGCCTTTGCCTGTACCAACATTGCACGCGAGGCTGTTTCCACCAGTTGCTAAATAGTCAAGCGCCTTAATATGCGCGTCGGCAAGGTCTTCAACATGGATGTAGTCGCGGATGCATGTTCCGTCTGGCGTTGGGTAGTCATTGCCGAAAACATTGAGAGGACCGCTGAAGCCAAGAATTGCTTTCATCACCAGTGGCACCAAGTTTTGCGACATTGACCAGTCTTCGCCAATGCTTGAATCTGAACTTGCGCCAGCAGCATTGAAATATCGCAGGCTCACACTTCGCATTCCGATGGCCTCGCAATTTGAGAGGAATCGCTCCATCACAGCCTTAGTTTCTGCATACACACTTTCAGGCTGCAAGGGGGAGTCTTCGGTAACGGGCACGGAGATCGGGTTTCCGTATACGGCTGCTGATGAAGAAAACACCAAACGTTCAACTCCGTTGGCGAGCAACGCGCGCACAAGGTTGATCGTTCCAGCAACGTTGTTGTTGTAATAGCGAAGGGGTTGCTCCATGGATTCGCCGACGGCCTTATATGCCGCAAAGTGGATCACTTCCTCGATGTTGTGCTTCTTGCAGATTTTTTCAATCAGCTTCTCATCCGAAATGGTGCCCTCAAAGAAGGGGACAGAACCGATTCGGCTTTTTGTTCCAAGTTCAAGCGAATCGAGCACCACGACTTCGCGTTGCTGCTGAGCTAACAGGCGCACCGTATGTGAACCGATATATCCGGCACCACCGGTAACGAGAACAGCCATGTAATAACCCTAACGACTAAATGACTAACGCTTAGGGCGGTCTTTCTTGTCGAGGTCATTCGCGCGCTGCATTTGTTTGTAGGCACGCACTTTCAGCAGGGTTGCAGCCGAGTAAATGTCTGCAACAGATCGGGGCTGATTGTCGCTGAACTCGCCGGCTTTGATCTTCCAACCTTTTGGTCGGATGCCGAAACGCTTGCCGAGTAATGCAATAAAAATTTCGGTTTTCTCTTCGCCATAACCGGGAAGTTTTCGCAACCGCTTGCGCAACTCTTCTGCGTCCTCAACATCGTTCCAAATGTTTTCAGCTTTGCCTTTGTATTCTGCAGCGATGATGGTGCACATGTCGTAAATACGTTTTGCCATGCTGGCGGGGAAGCGGTGAATGGCTGGCTTCGTGCAACACATGGTGACAAATTCATCTGCATCCATCGCAGCAATCTTTTTTGCATCGCAATGACCAATTCGTTGTTTGATTGTGTATCCGCCTGTGAAGGCCCACTCCATAGGCACTTGTTGGTCGAGCAACATGCCAATCATGAGCGCAAGGCCATTGTTGTGCAGCAATTTGTCGGCATCGGGTTTACCGGTGATGTACAGCGGTTTTGGGTTTGCGCTTGCAGTAGCCATGGCTTCTAGTATCGCCTATACGTACAGTGCGCCAAGAGTTTCCGTCTGAATTCCATAACGTGCGATTGCGTCGGCCACGACGGACTTGTCGATTTGCCCAGAAAGAGCCAATTCGTGAAGCACGGTTACGACGACGTGTGGCATGTCCACTTCAAAGTGATCGCGCAAAGCTTCGCGAGTGTCGCTGCGGCCCATGCCGTCTGTGCCAAGCGGCGTAAACGTACGTGCTCCCACGTATCTCCCAATTTGTTCAGGGACAGAGCGAACGAAATCGGTAACGGCAACAATTGGGCCAGTTGATTGGCTGAGCAATTGGGTAACGCGTGGAACGCGAGGGGTTTCGGTTGGGTGCAATCTGTTCCAGCGCTCAGTGACAACTGCTTCTTCACGCAATGTCTTGTATGACGTGGCCGACCACAGTTCTGCGCCTACATCAAAGTGAGTGTGCAGTTCTTCGGCGGCTGCACGTGCAGCTGCATGAGCAGAACCAGAAAACAGAATTGTTGCCTTGAACCTTGCAGGCTTAGCCTCGCTCCACTTATACAGACCATTCATAATGTCTTGTTCAATGGTTGGGGTCGATGGACGCACAGGCATTTGATAGTTCTCGTTGTACAACGTGAGGTAATAGAACACGTCTTCTGGTTTGTCCCCGTACATGCGTTCAATGCCGTGTTTGATAATTGTTGCAACCTCATAGGCAAACGATGGGTCGTACACCTGGCAGAAAGGAATGGTTCCAGCGAGCACCAGGCTGTGACCGTCTTGGTGCTGCAAACCTTCGCCAAGCAGCGTGGTGCGTCCAGCCGTTGCTCCCATGAGGAATCCGCGAGCGCGTGAGTCGGCTGCCTGCCAAATGAGATCGCCAACGCGTTGGAATCCGAACATAGAGTAGAAGGTGTAGAACGGCACCATTGGTACACCGTGCACTGCGTAACTGGTGCCTGCCGCAATGAAGCTGGCCATGCTGCCGGCTTCGGTAATTCCTTCTTCAAGAATTTGTCCAGAGGACGATTCGGTGTAACTCAGCAACAGTTTGTGGTCTACAGGTTCGTACTTCTGACCTTGTGATGCATAGATCTTGAGTTCAGGGAACAATGCATCCATGCCGAAAGTACGGCCTTCGTCGGGGATGATGGGGACTACGCGTGAACCAAATGCTTTGTCGCGAGCAAGGTTGCGCAACAGTCGGGTGAAGCCCATGGTGGTGCTTACCGCTTGATCGCCACTGCCATTGTCGAATTCTGCAAAAGCCTGCGGGTCGGGAAGCGTGATTGGTTTCCGAACTGCTGTGGAGCGACGTGGAACCGAACCACCTAATGTGCGGCGACGTTCCATCATGTATTGATATTCAACGCTGTCGTGGGGTGGGCGATAGTACGGGGGTTCATCTGCCAAGAGTGCGCTGTCAGGAATTTCTTCCTCAAGGTGCAATGTGTCCCGAAGTGTGCGCAGTTGCTCATCGGTCATCTTCTTGATCTGATGAGTTGCATTGCGGCCTTCAATGTCGTGACCGAGTGTCCAGCCCTTCACGGTTTTGCACAAAATTGCGGTTGGACGACCCGAGCCGAGATTTTCAGTTGCCGCTTTAAACGCTGCATACAACTTGCGATAGTCGTGACCACCGCGAGGCAAGGTGCGCAATTGCTCATCGGTAAGATGCGACACCATTTCGCGCAAGCGTGGGTCTGGACCAAAGAAGTGTTCGCGAATGTAGTTGCCATCTTCAACGATGTAGCGCTGGAATTCGCCGTCGACAGTTGCATTCATCTTGTTCAACAACACACTGTCATGGTCGTTGGCGAGGAGCTCGTCCCACTTGGAACCCCACACCACTTTGATGACGTTCCACCCAGCGCCACGGAAAGTTGCTTCAAGTTCTTGAATGATTTTGCCGTTACCGCGCACCGGGCCATCAAGTCGCTGCAAGTTGCAGTTCACAACAAACGTGAGGTTGTCTAAGTGTTCGCGGGCAGCAAGCGAAATAGAACCGAGTGTTTCTGGTTCATCACATTCTCCGTCACCGATAAATGCCCACACACGACTCTGCGATGTGTCTTCAATCTGTCGGTTCTGTAGGTAGCGATTAAATCGCGCCTGATACAACGCTGTGATTGGCCCGAGCCCCATGGACACTGTTGGAAATTCCCAAAACTCTGGCATGAGTCGTGGGTGCGGATAACTAGAAAGCCCTTTTCCTTCTCTGCCAATTTCGCGACGGAAGTGATCGAGATCGTTTTCGTCCAGGCGACCTTCAAGAAATGCGCGAGCGTAAATCCCTGGCGCAGCATGTCCTTGAAAATAAATGTGGTCGCCGGCTGTTCCGTGGTCTTTGCCACGGAAGAAGTGATTGAAACCAACTTCATACAACGAAGCCGACGATGCGTAACTGGAAAGGTGTCCGCCAATTCCTTCTGCGTTTGAGTTCGCGCGCACCACCATGACTGCGGCGTTCCAGCGGATATAGGCGCGAATGCGGCGTTCAATGTGCTCGTCGCCAGGAAACCATGGTTCGTGTTCGCGAGCGATGCTGTTGACGTACGGCGTAGAGACTGTTGCAGGAAAACTCACCTGAGCCTCGTGAGCGCGTTCAAGTAATCGCGAAAGCAAATACCGAGCGCGATTTTTACCGTGAGTTTCCACTACGGCGTCAAGCGAATCGAGCCATTCTGCGGTTTCTGTTGGATCAGCATCTGGCAACTGATGAACGGAGCCATCAAAGATCATGGGGTTATTCTCGCAGACTTACCAGTGGGTACCTGTTCGGGGCGCTTACATCAGTAAGTATCTACTTGATGATTGTGATCTATACGGACGGCGCATGTTCGGGAAACCCCGGTCCGGGTGGCTGGGCATGGGCAACCGCACCGACGGGCGAGCCAAGTGACACTGGCGGAGAAGCGCACACCACAAATCAGCGCATGGAAATCATGGCTGCGATGGAGGCGTTGCGTGCTCACGTGGATCATGAAGGCCCAATTGAAATTCGTTCGGATTCGACTTACGTCGTTCACTGCTTCCGCGACTCGTGGCATGTTGGTTGGAAAAAACGGGGCTGGAAAAACTCACAGCGCCAACCGGTTGCAAACAGGGATTTATGGGAACCATTCATTGAGATGGTGCTTGCTCGAGGCGACGTCACTTTTACATGGGTGAAGGCACATAACGGAGAGCACATGAATGAACTTGTTGATGCGCTGGCTGTCGCGGCCTCTACTGGTTATAAGACGATATAGATAGGGTCGCTTCGGTTTCGCCACGACCTACGTAGTTGCGTAGTCTTGACCTATGGATCTCAACGGAACAAGCGCAATCGTTACTGGCGGAGCATCGGGAATTGGTGAGGCATGCGTTCGCTTGCTTGCCAAGCGTGGTGCAAAAGTCGTTATCGCCGACATTCAAGAAGAAAAGGGCAATGCACTGGCCAAGGAAGTTGGCGGCGCATATTGCAAGGTAGATGTGACCAATACTCAGGACATCATCAACGCCACTGAGATGGCGAAGTCGATGGGTCCAATTCGCGCCTTGGTGAACTCGGCGGGAATTGGTTGGGCACAACGCACAGTTGGTAAGGATGGCTCATACGAGTCGGCAGCGAACCTTGATGCGTTTAAGAAAGTTGTAGCCATCAACCTGGTGGGCACATTTGATTGCATTCGCATTGTCGGAACCGCAATGAGCACCAACGAGCCACTTGCTAACGGAGAGCGTGGTGCAATTTGCAACATGGCTTCGGTTGCTGCATTTGATGGTCAGATTGGTCAAGCCTCGTATTCAGCCTCGAAGGGTGGAGTCGTGGGCATGACCTTGCCAATCGCTCGCGATCTTGCAGCAATTGGTATTCGCGTGAACACCGTTGCTCCAGGATTGATTGACACACCGATTTACGGTGAAGGTGAGAACAGCGAGCTGTTCAAGCAGAACCTGCAAAAGGGTGTGCTTTTCCCACAACGCCTTGGTTACCCAGAAGAGCTTGCGTCAATGGTTGTTGAAACCATCACCAACAGTTACATGAATGCCGAGACGATTCGCGTCGACGGTGGCATTCGCATGCCGCCTAAGTGATGTAGCGAGCAGCGTGGCAATGAACCACGTTCTGCATCAACACCCATTTACGCCATGTGATCAGTTGCCCAACGTTGACGTTTCGAAGTTTCGCGCTTTAGCGATTCCTGAAGAGATTTTGCCAAATGAAGTTGGGGATCAGTTTCGTCATCGCATGGGTACGAAGCCGTTGGATGTCGCTCAATGGCTGCCAAGCGATGAAGAAACCGCGCCGACCATTGCAATGAAGCACGAACTGTTGCGCAATCGACGTGATGAAGTAGTTGGATTGCTCGATGGTGGAAGCGACGCAGCAGAAGAAGCAGCAAAGCTTGTCGCCGAGTTCTGCGGAGTGCCATTGCATGCACGGGGAATTGATGCTCTGGTCGAAGCCTCGTTGCATATTGCCGACGACATCGTGGTGATGCAGCCAAAGAGCGTTGAGGGCAGCGAACAGCACTTGGTGGTTGTTGCTGGTGTGGTGTGCTCGCCAAGTCGTTGGAGTATTCAAACGAAATTGGGTAGCAGCATGATGGCTGTACATGCGCCAGTTCCGCAATACGCGGAACAAGTGGGTAAAGCCGTTGACACAACGCTGCCGAGGTTGCGTGTTGACCAACCGATGGTGCGATCAAATTGGACCATTGAGGATCATTGCGCGTTGTTCCAACCTGTTGCACCGAGCAAGCCATTAGTGCAAGACCCATCGCAGTTATGGATTCGGATGGAGCGACAAACGCTTCGTGCATTGCCGCAAACCGGCGGCTCAATGTTCACTATTCGCACATATCAACAACCAATTATGGAATATGTGGCACGCGGAAAAGATGTAGCAACAACGTTATTTTCGTTGGTGAAGCGGTTGCCCGATGATGTAGCAAAATACAAATCTCTGCTGCATTACCGCGAGGCATTGCTCACGTGGCTTGAGCCAATTACGAAGTAATCAGGTGGTGTAGTCGGCATTTATGCGCACGTAACCGTCAGTGAGGTCGCAACCCCACACGGTTGCTTCTGAAGACCCGGTATTCAGACTCACGTGAATTCGAACATCGGTGCCTTTCATATATGCACTGAGTTCGCTTAGGCCCTGGTCGTTTACTTGCGTTGGGTACACCTCTTGTTCGCCAAAGCGAATGATCACTTTTTCTTGGTTGACATCGGAGTAGTGACTGCACTTGCCAATTGCCATTGCCACGCGACCCCAGTTTGGGTCGGCGCCGTGCACTGCAGTTTTCACAAGCGGAGAGTTGACGATGGCCTTGGCAATCGTTTTCGCCTGTTCATAGTCACGGGCATTGTCAACATGTACTTCAATCAGTTTCTCCGCACCTTCGCCGTCGCGGGCAACTTGTTTCGTGAGTGACAGTGCAACTTCGTAAAGCGCAGATTCAATGGCTGAGATGTTGACATTTCCTGCAGCGCCACTTGCGAGCACGATTGCTGTGTCGCTTGTTGAGGTGTCGGTGTCTACTGAAACGCAATTAAAAGTTTTTGCAATGATGCGTTGAAAAACGCTGTTCAATTCACTCGGTGCAATATCGGCATCGGTGAACATCAAGGTAATGAGCGTTGCCATGTTTGGCTCGATCATTCCAACACCTTTTGCAACACCAACCACGCGTGCGCTTGAACCAGCCACAACGCATTCGGCAACTTTGCTTACCGTGTCGGTAGTCATGATGCCGCGGGCAACATCGTCGGCCGATGTTCCCTGTGGTTGCGCAGGAAGCACGGCAAGTCCTGCGCGAACTTTGTCCATTGGATACTGACGGCCGATAACTCCGGTAGAGGCAATCAATACGTCGTGAGAATTACAGCCCAATGCAGATGAAACTCCTGCGACTACTTCGCGGGCATTACTCATTCCTAACTCACCAGTAGCGACGTTGGCGTTTTTTGAAATGACCACCACTGCCTTGGCTTTGTGGTTGGCAATATGTTCGCGGCTCACTACAACGCTAGGCCCGGCAAAGCGACTTTGCGTAAACATTCCGGCCGCAGAACACACTGTGTCGGCTACCACGAGCGTGAAATCGTCTGTGGCATCTTTAATGCCCACATTTGTTACGTGAGCGCGGAATCCTTTTGGAAGTGAAATGGCCATGGTTATGCGGCGAAGTGCTTCTCGATGTTTTCAAGAGTTTTCATCATGGCCTTCTCGTTGCTCTTCATAGAGCCCCTTAATTTGAGAATGAGAATTGACTTGCTTCCGTTGTAATCAAACTGTTCAGTGACTTTTGTGCCACGATCAACAGGTTCAAGGATGTAACGCCAGATATGACCACCGAAATGCTGCCAAGCAATGCGTCGATTTTCATCAAATTCAACAACGGTGTTCGTCATTTTGTAGGGGACACCGATCTTCATGTCCATCGCAAACTTTGCGCCTAGGGATAAGCGTTGTGGAGCAGAAACTTGTGCGGCTTTGACGCTGCCAGAGCCATCAATCTTTGAGTGCTGGCGTGGGTCGGCAAGAATTTCGAAAATCAAACCAGGAGCTGTAGGAATAAAGCGTTCAACAGAAACGATTTTGTTTTTCACGTCGTGAGTCATGCAATCAGGCTAGGCGAGAGACCGAACAACAGCTTCACCACAGCGTCGTCCGGAAAACATCGCACCTTGGATTGAGCCTGTGTCTCTGTGGTCACCACAAACAAATAGACCATTGCCAAGATTGACGGGCTGCTTAGGCGAAAACGGTGGTTTTTGAACAGGTCCGCCGTGCTCGATGATGTAGGTGCGCAAATGCTTCCAGTCATCTACTTGCGGCCCCCACCATGAACGAAGTTGTGCGCGGCTCATTGCCTCTAGATCGCCATCGGTAACTCCCGGAAGGGCTGCAACAATGAGGTGCTTATCTGCAGGCGCATACGACGGAGCAACATTGCTGATTACTGCAACATTGAGAACTGGTCCATTTCCGGTGCCATCGAGAACTACATACTTTTCTTTTGTTGGGGGAGTATCAGCCGAGAAGTAGACACACCCAACTTTTCGTGATTCAACTATTGGGATACCGAGCAGCGAAGAAGCAGTTGGTCCATCAGTGGCGACGACAACTGCGCGCGCTGAAATGCTTTCACCAGATGCAAGTGTGACTTTTGCACCTTCAACTTTGCTCACACGGGTGTTGAGGTGCACTGTCCCATCGGAAAGTCTGCTTGCCATTTGTAATGGGAGCGCGTGCATACCGCGCGATGGCAGCACGCTTTGACCTTCACTCAGTGATCTGAAAATTATGTCAAACATCCGTCGCGATGTCGCAAGATGCGGATCGAGTTGTATTCCACCGAAGAGCGGTCTGAAAAATCGATTGATGATTTTGGTAGAGAAACCAAATGCTCGTAGTGCTACATCTGTAGAAACATCTTGTCCGCCAAGGAGAGCCGCAGGCTTGCGGCGCATCACACGTGCGCGCAACACCACAATTCGCGCCTTGTCAAACACGCCGCCAATTGGGGCTAAGGCAGTCGTGGCAAGGGTTTGAGGTTTGCGAAAAGGGTCGGAAACAGCGTGTCCTTTGCCGTTTCGCCATACGAGAGCTCCGGGGTCAAATGGTCGAAGATCAAGTGCGCGCATGTCAACTTGTGTCTGCAGTTCTGGGTATGCGGTGAGCATCACTTGGAAACCGCGGTCTAGTTGAAAGCCGTCCACGATGTCAGTGCGAACTCTTCCACCAACGGCATCACTCGATTCGAGCACGATGACAGAAAGCCCGTGTCGCTGAATCTCGCGCGCTGCCGAGAGTCCAGCAAGGCCAGCGCCGACGATTACTACGTCACATTGTGATGGAAGGGACATTACTTAGAGAGTAGTGAGCGCAGCGCACTTTCTAGAGTGGTGTGCTTAAACGAGTACCCGCTCGCATTCAGCGCTGCTGGAATTACTCGCTGGCCAGTGAATAGCAGTGCATCTGCAAGTTCGCCACCAAGCAAAATCTTTGGTGCAAAAGTAGGTACTGGCACAATTGCCGGACGCTTCAGAACCGATGCAAGCACTTTTGTGAATTCAGCATTCGTCACCGGATTTGGTGCAGTGAGATTGACCGCTCCGCTGACATTTGCAGTGAGCAAGTATTCAATCGCACCAATTTCGTCATCGATGGAAATCCAGCTTTGCCACTGCTTGCCATTGCCGAACTTTCCGCCTACACCCAATTTGAAGAGTGGAAGCAATTTTTTGAGTGCTCCACCTTTTGGAGAGAGAACAATTCCGGTGCGCAAATACACCGTGCGAACGCCAGCATCAACCGCTGGCTGCGCTGCGGCTTCCCACTGTTCACATACTTCAGCAAGAAAGCCTGTTCCATGCGTGCTTACTTCGGTGAGCTGCTCGTCGTTACGCGCACCGTAAATTCCGATAGCGGAACCTGAAAGAAACACTGAAGGCTTGCGCGAGAGTGACGCGATGGTTTTTGCAAGAAGCGCCGTAGTCGCAGTGCGACTGTCAAGAATTTCCTTGCGGTAACCATTGGTCCAACGCTTGTCTCCAATGCCAGCACCAGACAAGTGAACGACTGCATCGGCACCTTCAAGTGCTGCTGCGTCGAGTGTTCCTAACTTTGGATTCCACTGAATCTCACCAGACTTTGGCGACCTGCGAACGAGACGAACTACTTCGTGTCCGCTGCTTGACAGTTTGGCAACGAGTTGTGTACCGATTAAACCACTAGCTCCTGAGATAACAATCTTCATGGTCTTACCTTATGACGCTTTGACCCCATTTGGCGAGGTTGTGCGCCGATTACGGAATGACGATTGGAACTGACGTAACTACGGTATTTGGGCGGAACAAGAGCCGCGCCTTAATGGCGAGAGCCGACTGGTTGTGCAGCCATTGCGAACGAATACTGGTAACGAATTCGGGGATAATTACGGTGATGAGATCATCGCTATCTAGATCATCAATTTGATTAATCCGATTCAAAATTGGTTCGGTTAAATCTCGGTATTCGGAAACAATGGTGTCAAGCTCGATTGACAAGCCAAATTTGTCCCATTGCTCTTGAAGTCGTTGGCGATCGTCAGAGTTTTCGATAACAGAAAGCGCAAGAAGCCTGTCGGGTCGAAGGCTCTCGGCATATCTGACAGCTTTTAGAACTCCCTGGTTTACCGAGCCAACGAGTACAACGACTGTATGAGTTCGGAATGGAGCAACATATCCATCTGTCGGTTGCAAGTATGAACGAACTCGTGTGTAGTGCCTATTGACTGCGTTAAAAGAAAGAACAAGTGTCGGGATAACTGCCGCTGGAATCCATGCGCCATCTGTAAATTTCACTACCACTACAATTCCCGCTACAAATGCTGTTGTTGTCGCACCAAAGCCAGAGACAATCGTTTTAAAAATCCATCCGGAATCTTTAAGTTTGTAATTTCGAACAGCCATTCCTGTTTGACTTAGCGTGAATCCCGTAAATACTCCGACTGCGTACAACGGAATCAGTAGAGTTACTTGACCACTGAACACAACAATCAGCGAAATCGCAGCGAGTCCAAGAAAAATCACTCCGTTTGAGAAAACTAATCTGTCACCACGGTTCATGAATTGTCGTGGCATGTAGTTATCTTTTGCAATAATCGATGAAAGTCGCGGGAAGTCTGCGTAGGCGGTGTTTGCAGCAAGGATCAAAATTCCAAATGTTGCAAACTGCGTGATGAAGAAGAAAATATTTCTTCCACCGTATACGTGCTCTGCCATTTGGGCAAGCACGGTCTGTGAAATCTCTCCCTCTTCATCTGCGAGTGGTTTTATGTGTTGCGCAAGAACGCTGAGGCCAAAGAAACTTGAGCCAAGAATTGCAGCCATCCATATAAGTACTCGTGATGCATTTTTAGACTCAGACTTCTTGAAGGCAGGGACGCCGTCGGCAACAGCTTCAACACCAGTGAGCGCTACAGCCCCCGAAGAGAATGCCTTCAGGAAGAAGAACAATGTCACGGAATTTGTTCCACTGAGTAGCTCATTTTCGAATGGTTCAGTGTGTGGAATGGGTCCTAAGTCTTGAACAAAAACTCGAAACAAACCATAGATAATGAGACCAAAAAGGCAAATGATGTAGAGATAAGTAGGCGGCGCAAAAAGTGATCCGGATTCTTTAAGTCCGCGAAGATTGGCAAGCGTAATAAGGAGCACGAATCCAACTGCCATGTGAACGCGATACGGCGCTAGATGGCTGAATGCCGAGATGATTGCTGCAACGCCTCCAGAAACGGAAACCGCAACTGTCAGGATGTAGTCGGTAAGCATGGATCCACCAGCAACTAGCGAAGGGTATTTTCCGAGGTTTTCCCGCGAAACTACGTACGAACCGCCACCAGTGGGGTAGGCAAAAATCGTTTGGCGATAGCTGAAGACAACAATTACAAGCAGTCCAATCACCATTAACGAAATTGGAACAAGTCTGCTGTAGGCCGCAGTTCCAACTGCTGCAAGCGACAAAAAGACGATCAGAATTTCTTGAGTCGCATATGCCGTAGACGAAATCGCATCACTCGCAAAGACTGGAAGCGCAACTTTTTTCGATAAGCGCTGGTGGGAGTCTTCTGAGGTTGCAATCGGCGCGCCGATAAAGAAACGTTTTAGCCTGCTCGAGTTTTGTGTATTAGTAGCCATATGCGCTATGAAGCCTGCCACAAAGATACTGATCGGAGAGGTAAAACCGCCTACGCTTAGCGGGGTTCGTAGTACATAGGCATTTGCGGTGGCTGCCACCTCGTGCCAAAAGGGAGAATACAGTGCACGTCGTAATTGTCGGATGCGGGCGAGTTGGCTCGACACTTGGTCGGGAACTTGTTGCTGCTGGTCACACGGTGGCTGTTGTTGACCGAAAGTCTGAAGCATTTTCGCGGCTTGGTGAATCATTCAGTGGGCAGAAAATTGCAGGAATTGGATTTGACCGGGATATTTTGATTGAAGCGGGCATTGAAAAGGCTGGTGCACTTGCTGCAGTCACCAATGGAGACAACTCGAACATTTTGATTGCACGTGTTGCTCGCGAGGAATTTGGTATTGACCGCGTAGTCGCCCGTATTTATGACCCAAAGCGAGCAGAGATTTACGAACGCCTCGGAATTGCCACCGTGGCAACTGTGAAGTGGACGTCGGAACGAATTTTGCGGCGAATCCTTCCCGATCTACCTGCAGTTGAGTGGACCGACCCAAGCGCAAAAGTGGTGCTTGTAGAGCGTGAACTTCCAAAGAACTTGGTTGGCACTCGTGTACTGAATCTTGATAGTGCTACCTCCCGAATTGTTTCAGTACGCAGACTCGGTGCTGCCATCATTCCTGGTGCAGACACTTTGGTCCAAGAAGGTGACGTCGCATATGTAGCGGTTGAAGTGAAGTCGCTAGAAGCCTTTGATGCATCACTTATGTCAACAAATGGGAAGGGTCACTAGCCGTGAAAGTAGTAGTTGCAGGTGGTGGAAGTGTTGGCCGATTTACGGCAGAACAACTTGTTGCTTCAGGGCATGAAGTAACCATTATCGAAAATGATCGTGTAGTGGTAGCCGAATATGCAGAAAATGAACCTTCCGGAAAATTGAAGTGGCACCGTGGTGATGCATGCGATGTTGCAGTACTTGCTGCAGCCGGCGTGACAATGGCTGATGTAGTTGCATCCGTTACAGGTGATGATGAAGACAACTTGGTGGTTTCGTTGTTGGCGAAGCAAGAGTTTGGGGTGCCCCGAGTTATCGCTCGAGTGAACAACCCAAACAACTATTGGATGTTCAATGACATGTGGGGTGTTGATGTTTCGGTGTCAACTCCACACCTCATTACCAGCCTCGTGCAGGAGGCCGTTGCAGTCGGAAACCTGGTTCGCCTCATGCAGTTGAAGGGCGGCAAGGCAGAACTTGTTGAAGTGACACTTGCAGATAATTCTCCTGCATGTGATAAGTCGTTAGGAGAAATTCTCCTTCCACGTAGCGCAAGCATTGTGGCGATTGTGCGTGACAGCAGGGTACTGATTCCTGAACCTGCAATGGTTCTTCGTGCCGGAGATGAAGTTATGGCTCTGATCACCGAAGATGCTGAGTCTGCAGTTCAAAAACTCTTTATTGGCTAAATCAGTCTTTTCCTGTTGGCAAGAGTGAATACTTGGGGTTGAGGAAAACCAGTCGGTTTGTGTCGGCAAATGCCACACCTTCAACGATGATGCAATGACCATGTTCAATTCCAGCGACATGGCGACGTCCGCTGAAGATAACCGTTGCTTCACCTGTTCCATCGTTGATCACAATTTCCATTGACGGAATTCCTGATCGAGGCTTAATGGTCATTCGTTTAACTTCGCCACACACCTTTGTGCGGTCTCGTGCTTCGAGTTCGCCAAGAGGCTGGAGGCGCAATTCGGCAAAGCGATCAACAAGGCGTTCCGCATCAAGTTCGCGTACAGGTTTTACTTTTGAATTGAACGCATCCTTGAGTCCCATGACGAGTTTCATCCTAGGCTGACCTACATATGAGTACTCGAAAATTAATTATGTGGGCATTGTTTTGTGGAGTACTGATCCTTGGTGCGGGCTTATTCAAACTGTGGCAAACCACAGGTGAAGGAGCGAAGGTGCAATTGCTGCAACTTGGAGAATCGGCACTGTTGGGAGAAATGACCGTTTCGGTGAATTCGGTGTCGAAGACCGCAACTCAAACCCTTGTTGAAGTGACGATGCAAGGAGTAGATGGCGCGGACGCCCAGTCGGGTTGGCGCATGTTGGTTGGCGCTGTGATCAGCGAGGCTCAACCGTTGTCGAATGGCTCGGGTATCCCGTGCACTACGACGAAGCTCGCAGAGCCAACAACATGCACCATTGCATTTCCTGTGTCTGAAGGCACGCCAACGATTGCCTACATTCGCGCGGGACAGCAAGAACAGTGGGCTACGACACCGTAATCTTGAACCGTTATCGTTATCCACAAGCAATTGAAAGAGGTGGTGCGTACGGCTGAGCAATTTGATCTTGTGGTCATTGGTGGCGGCCCTGGTGGCTACGCATCTGCTTTCTATGCAGCCTCTGCGGGCATGACTGTTGCGCTGATTGAGCGCGAGGTCATTGGCGGCACATGCTTGAACCGTGGATGTATTCCGGCGAAGGCATTCCTTGAGACTGCAGCAGCGAATCGGCACGTGCAACACGCTGGTGATTTTGGAATTAATGCAACAGTAAACGGAATCGATTTTGGTGTTGCTCAAACCCGAAAGCAGACCATTGTGAATGGTTTGGTTAAAGGATTGACGGGTTTAACTAAGACAAAGAAAGTTACGTACTTGTTGGGTACGGGTTCACTCGGTCCGAACAAAACAGTGACTGTGCAGTTGGCTGACGGAAGCACGCAGCAACTTCAAGGTAAGAACATTGTGATTGCAGCAGGTTCAACTCCGCGAACGATTCCTGGGTTCACGCCAGGCGGTCCAATCATGACTTCTGATGAAGTGTTGATGCTGAGCAAGATTCCACAGCGCATTGCAGTGATCGGCGGTGGCGCAATTGGTTGTGAGTTTGCCTCGACATTTGCCGACCTTGGCTCGCAAGTAACCATTCTTGAAGGACTACCAAAAATTTTGCCTGGACTTGACCCCGACTTGGCGTTCGTTGTGGAGAAGAGTTTCAAGAAAAAGAACATTGAAATTCGAACTGGTGTGAAAGTAAACGGTCACGAGCCAACAGGCACTGGTACGACTGTGTTGTTTGGTGAAGGCGAACGACTGGAAGTTGACGCGGTAGTGGTTTCGGTTGGGCGTAAACCATTTACTGAATTGCTTGGACTTGCAGGAACTGCGGTGCACGTAAGTGACCGTGGGTTTATTGATGTTGACGGGTATTGCCAAACTGGCGAACCAGGTGTGTATGCCGTTGGCGACATTGTGAACACTCCGCAACTTGCACACGTTGCATATTCAGAAGCAATCGTTGCCGTGAAGCACATGCGCGGTGAAGTGGTGTACCCAGTGATGTATGACCGAGTTCCATGGGCAATTTATTGCCATCCTGAAGTTGCGTGGGCTGGACCTTCTGAAGAGGCAGCAATTGCTGCAGGGCACGATGTTGTGGTTGCGAAGCACGCATTCCGTTCAAACAGTCGCGCAATGATTCTTGGCGAAACCGACGGCTTAGTGAAAATCATCGCGAAAAAGAACGCTGATGGAACTCCTGGCCAAGTACTTGGTGTGCACATGGTTGGTCCGTGGGTTACCGAACAGTTGTCGGGTGGCTACCTGGCGGTGAACTGGGAAGCAACCGTGGATGAAATTGCAGAATTCATTCAGCCGCACCCGTCGCTTTCTGAAACATTTGGAGAAACAGTGCTGTCACTTACAGGCCGCACCATTAACGGTTAATCGTTCGAGCAGAGGAGCATCATGGCTGAGATCACACTTCCACAACTTGGAGAAACGGTCACCGAAGGAACGATTACGCGTTGGTTCAAAAAAGTTGGCGACACCATTGCTGCCGACGAGCCATTGTTCGAAGTTTCTACTGACAAAGTTGATACCGAAGTGCCTTCGCCAATTGCAGGAACACTCACCGAAATTCGCGTTGCAGAAGGCGAGACAGTTGCAGTCGGAACTGTGATTGCGGTGGTGGGTGGAGCAGGCGCTTCACCTGCACCTGCACCAGCACCGGTTGAGGCTCCTGCACCGGTTGCGGCTCCTGCGCCGGCTCCAGCACCTGCGCCGGCTCCAGCACCTACGCCAGTTGCGACTCCTGCGCCAACTCCGGTTGCAACTCCTGCACCTGCTCAAGTTGCGCAATCAAACAAGTTGCTTTCGCCAGTTGTACGTCGATTGGTAAACGATCACGGCATCAACATTGATGCTTTGCAAGGTACTGGTCCTGGTGGTCGCATCACTCGCGAAGACGTACTCGACTACATCGATCGCAATGGATTGGCTGCGCAACCTGCAGCGACAGTAGTTGCTCCAGCACCAGCGCCAGCGCCAGTTGTGACACCTGCTCCCGCACCAGTTGCAGCACCTGCACCTGCGCCAACACCGGCACCCGCCGCTGCACCTCGTCCAACTTCAACTCTTGGTGATCGCGAACAAGTAATTCCGTTGTCAAAAATTCGCAGACTTACTGGCTCGCACATGGTGATGTCGCTTGAAACCAGTCCTCACTCATTCACCGTTGTTGAAGTTGACTACGCAAACGTCGACAAAACGCGCAGCGCAGTAAAGGAATCGTGGAAAACGAGCGAAGGTTTCAGCCTGACGTACTTGCCGTTTATCAGTCGCGCAGTCGTCGATGCCCTTGCCGAGTTCCCACACTTGAACGCCAGCATTGAAGGCGACAATTTGATTGTGCATAGCTATGTAGACCTCGGTATTGCGGTTGACCTTGACTATGCAGGACTATTGGTGCCGGTTGTGCGTAGCGCCGATGCAAAGCGCTTGCGCGCTATTGCTCGCGAGATTCACGATCTTGCATCGCGTGCACGTGGGCGAAAACTTTCACCAGATGAAATCACTGGCGGAACATTCACTTTGTCAAATAATGGTTCGGCTGGTGCGCTCATTGCAATGCCAATTATCAATCAACCACAAGTTGCCATTTTGTCGACCGATGCAATTGTGCGCAAGCCAGTAGTTGTAGCCATGCCAGACGGGAGCGAAAGCATTGCAATTCATCCGATGGGTCACTTGTCAATGTCGTGGGATCATCGTGCATTTGACGGTGCATACGCAGGCCGCTTCCTTTCTCGTGTGAAGCAGATTCTTGAAACACAGGACTGGTCAGCCGAGCTGTAAAGCCAGCCTGCCAGCGCACTCATGAGCACACCCACTTCGCCACTTCATGTGAGATGGCTAGGCCGTGTTCCATACTCCGAAGCGCTGGCATTGCAACAGGCCATTTTTGAGCATGGCGTCGATCAGCATTTGTTGCTTCTCGAGCATCAGCATGTGTTTACCTACGGTCAGCAAGCCAACCTTGAGCAAAATCTGAAATGCAATCCAGATGAAGTTGGAGCAGACCTTGTTTCCGTTCATCGTGGTGGAGACATCACCTATCACGGACCAGGACAATTGGTTGGTTATCCGTTGCTGAACCTATTGGCAAAACACGGAGACAGCGGTCCTGCAGATACTGCTGCATACATCCACGACGTAGAGCAATTAGTTATCGACACTCTGAACGAGCTTGGTTTATCAAATGCAAGTCGAAAAACTGGGTTTCCTGGCGTATGGCTAGATGCAGAGATTGCGCAAGCACGCAAGATTTGCGCAATCGGTGTTCGTGTTGCGCGAGGAGCGAGTGAGCGACGAACCATGCATGGTTTTGCGCTCAACGTAAGCACCGATTTGAGTTTTATGCGCGAGCACATTGTTCCTTGTGGCATAGCGGATTATGCAGTGACATCGCTTGCTGAAGAGGGAATTGCCGCAACGATGTTTGACGTAGTCAACGTTGTCAGCAAACTTGCCGCCAAGAAGTGGGGAAATGAAAACTCCACGCGATACGACGTTGCTTGGGCTCATCAACCAGAACGTGATGGACTCAGTATTTCCGTGCGTAAACCCGATTGGATTCGCCCGCATGTGAACCACACCAGCGAAGTGCTACTCACAAAGAAAACGCTTCGTGACCTGAATTTGGTGACGGTGTGCGAAGAGGCCGGTTGCCCGAACTTGAGTGAATGTTGGAAAGACGGCACCGCAACGTTCATGGTGCTGGGCGATCGATGCACGCGAGCATGTGGATTTTGTCTGATTGATACGCGTAAACCACTTGAGCCAGATGCGAATGAACCAGCACGAGTTGCTGAAGCAGTGAAGCGTATGGGTCTGGAGTTTGCCGTGCTCACCATGGTTGCTCGAGATGATTTAGCTGACGGTGGAATGCAACACGTTGCCAGCACGATTCGTGCGATTCGTAATGAAAACCCCGACGCACAAGTTGAAGCATTGATTTCAGATGCCAAGGGAACCGATGCGTTGGATGCTGTGTTGAACGAGCGTCCAGATGTGTTGAATCACAACATAGAAACTGTTGCTCGACTGCAGCGCATGGTGCGGCCTTCTGCTGGATATGCACGCAGCCTGTCGGTGCTCGCTCGCTCTCGTGCAGTGGGGTTGACCACAAAGTCTGGGTTCATGCTTGGTCTTGGTGAAACTCGCGATGAAGTAGAGGCAACACTGATTGATCTTGCAAGCGTGGGGGTTAACATCGTGACGATCGGACAGTACTTGCGACCGAGCGCACAGCACCTTCCAGTGGTGCGCTATCCCGAACCATCTGAATTTAAGCACTACAAGACATTTGGTGAACGACTTGGCATCAACCACGTTGAGTCAAGTCCGCTTACTCGTTCGAGTTATCACGCAAAAGACGCACATCGAAATTCATCCCCACTACTTCACGTGTAAAGGCAAATATGACAACGACAACTCTTCGCGAAATTGCTGGCACTATTCAGTCACAGCGCACGGTTGAAGGCGGTGGGTTCACCGTTCGACGCCCGTTTCCGACTGCGCAACTAGATCAGATCGACCCATTTTTGCTACTCGATGAAATGGGGCCAGCAGATTATGCACCAGGCAAAGCAGTTGGCGCGCCAAGCCATCCGCATCGTGGATTCGAAACCGTGACATACATGTTGTCGGGCAGCATGGTGCACGAAGACTCAACCGGCACCAAAGCGGTGATCAAAAAAGGTGGAGTGCAGTGGATGACTGCAGGATCCGGAGTTATCCATAGCGAGTTGCCTACTGATGACATGATGAAACTCGGTGGCCGAATGCACGGCTTTCAGTTGTGGGTGAATTTGCCAGCCGCAAAGAAAATGATTGATCCTCGTTATCAGGGTTACGAAGCAGAAGAAATGGCCACTGTACATTTGGCAAAGGGTGGACACATTCGAGTGGTTGCCGGGGTGGTGCATGGTGCGAAGGGTCCTGTTGAGACCACGTCGCCAATGACGTATGCACACGCCGTGTTAGAAGTTGGCGATGTTGTGGAATGGCTGCCAGAAGAAGGACATACCGCCCTCATTCATGTCTTTGACGGCGAAGCACGTGTGAATGAGTCAACGAGTGTTTCAGGCGAAATGGTGGTGATGCAGAGATCTGCCGGTTTGGTGCGGGTTGAAGCAACTACAACCACTACTCAAATTCTGATTCTGGGCGGCCAGCCACTCGGTGAGCCTATGGTTCGCTATGGTCCTTTCGTCATGAATACGAAGCAAGAGATCATTACTGCCGTTGAAGAATACAACGATGGCAAGTTGGTGAAGGTGGGAAGGAACAGCCTGTGAGTTCAACAATTGCGACTAGTTCCGATTACCTTGAACGCATCGCCAAAGTTCGCGCAGCCATGACTGCGCAGTACGTGGATGCAGTATTGCTTTCAGTGGGTCATGACCTGCCGTATTTGTCGGGGTACGAAGCAATGCCGCTCGAGCGTTTGACGATGCTGGTAATTCCGCGTAGCGGACAGGTGAGCATGGTGGTTCCACGTCTTGAGGTTCCGCGTGTTGTTGCACAGCCGGAAGTGTTTTCAATTGTTTCGTGGAACGAAACCGACAATCCGATTGCAATTGTTGCAAAGTTGTTAGGCGATGCCAAGCGAATTGCGGTTGGCGATCAAATGTGGGCTCGCTTCTTGGTGGAGTTACTGCCACATGTGCCGGGTGCAACTTTTACCCGTGCGGTAGATGTTGTTGGCGCATTGCGCATGTCAAAGGATGCAAGTGAAATTGCCGCTCTTCGTGCAGCAGGTGCTGCAGCCGACAGGGTTGCTGCACAATTGCAGGCAGGCAAGATTCCGCTTATTGGTCGAACTGAAGCCGCAGTCTCAGCCGATATTTCTTCGCGACTGATAGCAGAGGGTCACGATGTGGTGAACTTTGCAATTGTTGCAGCAGGTGAAAATGCTGCAAGCCCGCACCATCACGCGGGGTCACGAGTGATTCAAGCAAATGAAATTGTGCTATGTGATTTTGGCGGAACGATGAATGGATATTGCAGCGATATCACGAGGTGTGTGTTTACCGGTCAGATTACAAGCGATGTTGCCGATGCATACTCAGTGCTCTTCGAGTCGCAGGCTGCTGGAGTTGCAGCTGGCGTTGTAGGAAATGCATGTGAAGAAGTCGATCGTGCATCACGTGCAGTGATTGAAAAAGCAGGATACGGGGAGTATTTCGTGCATCGCACGGGTCATGGAATTGGCATGGAAGCCCACGAAGATCCATA